>NZ_JBHMIY010000028.1:0-51655 GCF_042436595.1 Clostridium sp. MT-14 | reverse complement strand
AATATCTTTTAAGATTTTCCATCTACTTTTCGAGTGTCTTCATAAATAATTTTAGATATATATTATTTTATTTTAATAGATCATTGTTCCTATTCCTTTTTTTGAGAATAATTCTAGAAGAAGACAGTGAGGAACTCTTCCGTCAATAATGTGAGCACTTTTAACTCCAGATTCTATTGCCTCAACACAAGATGTAATTTTTGGTATCATTCCGCCTTTTATCATATTGTCCTTATACATCTTAGCAATATCCTGTAATTTTAGTTCTGAAACAAGTGTAGATGGATCTCTAACATCCGTCATAACTCCAGGTACATCTGTAAGAAATATTAAATTTTGTGCTTTTAAGGCTGCTGCAATTCTAAAAGTACATGTATCTGCGTTTATGTTGTATAATTCACCATTATTTCCCCTGGCCACACTACTTATTACAGGGATGTATCCATTTTCTATGGAATTGTTGATGATTTCGGTATTTACGTTGACTATTTCTCCTACATTTCCCAGATCCATTTTAAGAGAAGCCTTCTTAGCCTCAAGCATATTTCCATCTATACCACACAGGCCTATGGATTTCCCACCATAATTTTCTATTAAATTGACTAAATCCTTATTAACTTTTCCGCAAAGTACCATTTGGACTACATCCATGGTTTCATTGTCAGTATATCTTAATCCATCTATAAAAATACTCTTTTTATTTAATTTTTTTAAATGGGAGGATATAAAAGGACCTCCCCCATGGACAACTACTATATTTATTCCCACACATTTCATGAGTACCAAATCATTTATGACATATCCCTTGAGCTTTTCATCCTTCATCACACTGCCGCCATATTTTATAACTATGGTTTTCCCTCTGTATTTTTGAATATAAGGCAGAGACTCTGCTAAGACTTTTGCTACCTCATTATGATCCATTATTTGCATATGCGCCCCCCCTTGTTAAACAACAGTTTCTATGACATATAGCTTCCGTTTATCTTTATATAGTCATAGGTTAAATCACATCCCCAGCAGCAGGTGCTGTAATTGCCTGAATTGAAATTTAAGATTATACTCACTTCATCCTCCGACAATATATCTTCTGCCTCATCTACTGAAAATTCTACAGGTTCTCCATTTTTAAATACCAGTATATTTCCTTTCAAACTTTTCAGAGATACCTGAAGTTTATTTATATCGAAATCCACTCCGGAATATCCAACTGCATCCAGTATTCTTCCCCAATTTGCATTGCATCCAAAAAAGGCAGTTTTGACTAAATTGGAACATATTACTGATTTTCCAAGGATCTCACCATCTTTTTCACTGGGAACATTTAAAACTTTACATTCTATAAGTTTTGTGGCACCTTCTCCATCTTTTGCAATCATTTTTGCAATTTCTATATTTAATTTTTTAAGTGCCTCTAAAAATATTTTGTAGTCCCCATCTTCCTCTTCTATTACGGGATTGTCAGAAAGCCCGTTTGCCATAATTAATACCATATCATTTGTAGATGTATCTCCATCTACAGAAATTCTGTTATAGCTCACTCTCACACTTTCCTTTAAGGCTTTTTCTAAGAGTTCACCGCTTATGTTTGCATCGGTAGTAATGAAAGAAAGCATAGTTCCCATATTCGGATGTATCATTCCAGAACCCTTTGCCATGACACCTATGACAACTGGTTTTCCCTGAATTTTAAATTCCACAGCCAGGGTTTTGGGAATAGTATCCGTAGTCATTATGGCTTCAGATGCATCTTTATAGCCATCCTTACTCAAATTTTTGACTAAAACTGGAATGGAATTCTCTATGGAATCAATATTCAATTTTACTCCTATGATGCCAGTAGATGCCACAAGCACATTTTCTTCTTTAATGTTTGATGCTTTTGCCACAAACCTGCACATTTTCTCTGCATCCTCTATACCCACTTTACCTGTACATGTATTGGCATTGCCGCTATTTGCGATTATAGCCTGAGCAGTTTTATTTTCCAGGTGTTTTTTGGTAACCAGAAGAGGAGCTCCTTTGACCTTGTTTGTGGTATAAACTCCTGCGGAATTACAGGAACCAGTGGACATTATAAGAGCTAGATCTTTTAAATTTTTTCCCTTAAGCCCACAGTCAATTCCAGAAGATATAAAGCCTTTAGGAGAAGTTACTCCTCCCTTTATAAATTTAAAAACCATTTTAACAACCTCCTGTAGTTCAATTAGAAAACAGCTGGTAAAGCGGCAAGTCCCTCTTTTTCTGAAAAACCCAAAACAATATTCATATTTTGAATTCCCTGTCCTGCCGAACCCTTTATCATATTGTCTAAACAGGATATAATTACCAGCTTGTTATTGTCCTCATCATAGTGTAAAGATATATGACAGTAGTTTGAGAGCCTAACATTACTTATTTTTGACACTTCTCCAAGTGGTAATACTTTTACAAAATATTCATTTTTATAGAATTTACAGTATTTTTTATATATACTTTTTAAATCTATTGTATCCTTGGGAGTCGTATAAACTGTAGATAAGATTCCTCTATTTATTGGAATCAAGTGGGGAATAAAAGTTAACTTTACATTTTCCCTGCATACATTACTTAAAGTTTCCTCTATCTCCGGAGTGTGTCTATGATTTACCACTTTATAAGCACTGAAATTTTCATTGCAGTTTACAAAGTGACTGCTTTCTGTAAGATTTTTTCCTGATCCAGTTATTCCGGATTTACAATCTGCAATTATACCCTTTTTTTCTATTAAGTTTCCGGAAATAAGAGGCAAAAGTGCCAATTCAACTGAAGTAGCATAACATCCAGGGTTCCCTATAATCTGAGATTTTCGTATATGTTCTCTATTCAATTCCGGAAGGCCATATACAGATTGTTGATGTAAGTCGTGGTTGATAAAATCTCTACCATACCATTTTTTATACAAATCTTCATTTTTAAATCTGAAATCTGCTCCCATGTCAATGCATATTTTGTTTTTTTGAACCGCCTTTTCAATAATAGCTTGGCTTAATCCACTGGGCAGTGCCAAGAATATCAAATCACTTTTTTCTACAACATCCTGTTGACTTTCACATATAAGTTCATTGATTTTGTAAAATCCAGTATATATACTGGATAGAGATTTCCCCTTATATTGAACAGAAGATATTCCAGATATATGCACTTTATTGTGATTTGACAAAAGCCTTACAAGTTCTGCGCCTACATAACCTGTCCCCCCAATAATTCCTACCTGTATCAAATTTGTTTACCCCCTTTTTTATAGAACTTATAGGATGCTATTTTGAATATGTAGTTATTATATGACTTTATGAATAAATATGCAACATATTTTATAAAAATTAATTTATTTTTTATAATTTTTTTCTTATACGTCGTAGGTCAAAGTATATAAAGTTATCATTGCATTATTTATTTTATTATAAATATACAATAATTTATATATATCATTTTATTAAAATTTAAATATTTTCTATAAAAAAGAATAAAAACCTTCATAAAATTTTACGAAGGTTTTTATTCTTCTATTTCTGATTATTCACAAACTTTATCTGGATTCAATATATTTTTAGGATCAAAGGCAAGTTTTATATTCCTCATAAGTTTCATATATTCATCACCGTACTGGCGGAATATATATTTTTTCTTGGCATATCCTATACCGTGTTCTCCCGACACAGCACCCTGTAATTCTTCTGATTTTTTATACATGCAGTCAAATACATCGCTTAGCTTTTTCTTCCACTCTTCATCTGAAAGCTCATCTTTCAAAATATATACGTGTAGATTTCCATCTCCTGCATGGCCGAAACTCCTTATTCTTATGTTGAATTGTCTTTGAAGCTCATTGGTGTATTTTATAAATTCAGCTACTTTGTTTCTTGGAACAACAACATCACATTCATCCATATCAGTAGTGGTAGCTTTAACGGCTTCAAGAAATGCTCCCCTTGCAGACCAAACTGATTCTTTCCTTTCATCCGTGTCTGAAATATAGACGTCAAGGGCTCCTTCCTGAAGACATATTTCAGCTACTTTTTCGTAATCGGCTTCTATCTGCTCTTTGCTGTTTCCATCAAAAGTCAGAAGTAAATATGCATCTGACGAATTGTCCGGGAATTTCTTTCCAAGGAATTCTTCTGCTGCAAGTATGACCTCTCTCTGCATAAATTCTATAGCAGTTGGTATGGATTTTGATTTTATTATCTTCGGTACCGTACTTATAGCTTTATCCAGGTTTGGAAATGGCACAAGCAAGCTTATGGATTGTTTTGGAAGAGGAAGAAGCTTCAATATTATTTTTGTAATTATCCCGAGAGTTCCCTCTGAGCCGCATATCAAATCCTTTATGCTGTAACCTGAGCTGTTTTTAACTATTTTTCCACCGAGCTCCAATATAGCTCCATTGGGAAGTACTATTTCAAGGCCTCTTACATAATCTCTTGTAACACCGTATTTTACAGCTCTCATTCCACCGGCATTTGTACTTATATTTCCACCAATGGTCGCGGATTTTTCACCTGGATCCGGTGGGTAAAATAGATCATGACTTTCTACAAATTTTGCTATATCCATGAGAAGCACGCCTGGCTCAAGAGTTAAAGTGAGATTTTCTTCATCCAATTCAATTATATTGTTCATCTTGGTTAGGTTTATCATTATGCCTCCTTCTATTGGCACTGATGATCCAACTAAGCCAGTTCCTGAACCTCTTGCTACTACCGGTATATTGTTTTTGTAGGCATAGGACATTATCTTTGAAACTTCCTCTGCATTTAAAACTTCTACCATTGCGTCGGGATATTTGCTGACTCCACCCAATTCATCATGACTGTAATCGTCATTTATATTTTCTCCTGTAAAAACTCTGTCTTTGCCAAGTAAATCCACCAGAAATTTTATATCATCACTATTTAATTTTTTATATTTTTCAACACACATTTCCATGTTTTTTCCTCCAAACTAAACTTAAAAATTTGAAATTCATCTGCAATTTACGCCGGTTGGCACAGACCTTTTTTTGCTTTGATATTCTCTATGAGCTTTGGTATAACCTCATATACGTCCCCTACGATACCATAGTGGGCTACATTGAATATAGATGCTTTTGGATCCTTGTTTATTGAAATAATTAAATCAGAATTATTCATACCAGCTACAAATTGTACTGAACCAGACACACCACAAGTTATTATGAGTTTTGGTTTAACTGTTCTCCCACTTAGTCCTATCTGTCTCTTGGAATCTATCCACCCTGCTTCTATAAGTGGCCTTGTACAAGCTACTTGTCCTCCAAGCAGATCTGCAAGTTCATATACCATTTCCAAATCCTTTTCATTTTTGAATGCCCTGCCTGCTGCAACTATAATATCTGCTTCTGATATTTCTTTTTCAACTTCTTTTTTAGTTACTTTAAGTACTTTTATTCCAGATTTAAATTTTTTCCTATCCATTTCCTGGACAGTTATTTTTCCTGAAATATCTTTTGATCTCTCCGGTGCATTCATGACTTTATATCTTACGGTAGCCAATTGAGGTCTGTGATTTGGATTTAATATCTGAGCCATTATATTGCCACCAAAAGCAGGTCTTATCTGTACGAGATCTGTATTTTTTTTCATGTCCAGTACTGTACAGTCAGCAGTAAGTCCGGTCTTGAATCTAGCTGCAACTCTAGGTGCCAGTGATCTTCCAACGGTAGTAGCTCCTACAAGAAGAGTTGAAGGTTTAACTTTACTTATGAAATCCTCCATAGCTGCGGTATAAGGCTCTATTATGAAATCTTTAAGCTCCTCGTAATCATATACAAAAACCTCATCTACACCATAATGAAGTATTTCCTGTGCTTTATCCTTTATATTATGTCCTACAAATACAGCATATACGGGATAATCATCACTTATCTTAGCTGCCAACTCTTTAGCTTTACCTATGAGTTCATAAGTTACAGGGTGAATATTTCCCTCTACATGATCCACATAAACAGCTATTCCCTTCCAGAGACTTTTGTCTATTTCTTCAACTTTATCTTCTATAAACTCTACTACTCCCTTTGGTCCCTTTTTTACACACAGCTTACACATCTTACAAGCTGCATTTATTTCCAATCCTCCATCTTTGCTCTCCATTGCCCCAAAAGGACATATATCAACTAATTCCTTTATAATTGAAGGAGTAAGCTTCTCTTTGTTTATTACCAATTTACCCATTTTCCATTCCTCCTAATAACCTATATAAATTTTAATTCTTTAAGTTTTTCAGTCAATCTATCCGCCAGTTCTTCACTAGTTCCATTCCACATCTCTTTATCTGTGTTTACTTCAGGTGGAAATATTCTTTCTACTTGAGTTGGTGAACCGTTGAGTCCGTACCTGTTTTCACTTTTATCTTCAAAATCTTTGAGACTCAATATCTTAACTTCTCTGTCTTTTGTAGCCACCTTTTTCTTGTAAGATGGAAGCCTTGGCTGAAAGATATCTTTTTCCACTGTTAAAAGGCATGGAAATTTTATCTGTGATATTTCCACAGTATTGGGCATATCCATTTTAACTATCATTGAGTCATTCTTTACTTCTTCAATGCTCAGTACATTAGCTATATGAGGTATTCCCAAATTCTCCGCCATTTCAGGTCCTACCTGAGCCGTATCTCCATCTGTAGTCTGCTTGCCGCAGAGAATCAGGTCTATATGACCCATTGCCTTTATTCCCTGGGATATGGTGTAGGAAGTTGCAAGTACATCAGCCCCTGCAAATTTTCTGTCTGACAGAAGCACTCCTTCGTCAGCACCCATCATATAGGCTTCCTTTATTACATCTGCAGCCTGAGGCGGTCCCATGCTTATTACCTTTACTACTCCTCCATGTTTTTCCCTGAGTCTCAGTGCAGTTTCCAGTGCAAATAGATCATAGGGATTCATCTTAGAATCTATACCTTCTCTTTTCAATACTCCAGTTACAGGATCTACTTCAACTTTAGAAGTTCCAGGTACCTGTTTTATACATACTAATATATCCATTTATAAATTACCTCCAAAATTTATATAAATTTAAAAACATTTTATTATTTAACTTACAATTACGGCAACTCCATCTGGTATAACAGCTACTTTTGCATCTTTTCCAGCAATTTCATAAGCTTTATTGAGAGCTTCCTCAATAGTATATGCATGCTGCATGTGCATATTCTTTATAATTTGAGGATCACACATATCGGTAACCATGATAACAGTACATTTACTGAGTATTCTGGCAAGTATCTGAGATTCCCACTGATCAGGTACTGTTTCTCCTCTTGAAACCTTTGAAACTTTTTCCAAAAATTCCTCAGGTGATTTTACTTCTGACAAACTCTTGTAAAAGCCTTCACCACCGTGCCCATCATTGCAGGCAGCTACCATTATTATTACTCCGCCTTTCCTGCAGGTTGCCTCTGCTGCAGTCATTCCCTTAACTGATTGGTACAAATTTTGATCAAGTGGATAACCTCCATTTGTAGAAATGGCAATATCTGATTCAACTGCATTCACTTTAGACAACTCAAGTACAAATTTACAACCTTCTTCATGAGCCAATTTACTGTGACCTGTGAATGCATTTATTATCTTTTTATTCCCATCTATAACTACATTTATTATAAAGGCCAATTTTGCCTTTTCAGCAGCGTAAAGCATGTCCTTATGAATTGGATTGCCTTTCAGCTTTCCTGTTCTGGCATAAGGACTTGCTATAAACTCCGAACAGTGATTGGCCATAATTGTTTTAGTAGAAGCTATACCGGGAAGTATGCTTTTTCTGCCTCCTGAAAATCCTGCAAAGAAATGTGATTCTATAAAACCCTCTGCAATCAAAAGTTCGGTTTCCACTGCTGCCTTGTTTATTATAAGTTCTCCTCCTGAGGGTAATGTTCCTATTTTAACTAAACTGCTGCTATCACGGGAATCATGTACTATTATATTTTCATTTTGGACTATCTCTTCACCAAACTTACCTATAAGCTCCTCTTTTGTTGTAGGTCTGTGAAAACCTGTGGCAATTAGAATTTTTATGTCGATTTTAGGGTTGACTGCTCTTATTCTTTTTAAAAGTATGGGCATTATGATTTTGCTTGGAACAGGTCTTGTATGATCACTACTTATAATGACCATATTTTTTTTATCCTTAACTAGCTCTTCTAGTTTAGGAGATCCTATTGGGTTATCGAGTGCATTTTCAACTATTTCAGATTCAGTGAGTTTCGTCTTGTACTTCCCTGCCTTTGATTCAAGTACAGCCGACAGATTCTTGTCATCTATTTCAATTTCTAAAGTTTTTTTGTTATAAGGCAGCTTTATCAATGCCATATCAATCATCCTTTCTAATATTTGAATTTAGTAAAATCAGGTGAAATCAGAATTATCTAAATCCCAATAAAGGTCCCGCAAAGTAGGCAATAATGCCCAATATGATTACGTATACTATACAAAACTTCAAAGTGGCATTCAATATTTTTCCCTCTTGTCCCGCAAGTCCTGTAGCTGCTGTGGCAACTGCTATACTTTGAGGTGATATCATCTTTCCTGCAGTAGCTCCTCCCGTGTTTGCTGCAGCAAGCCAGAATTCATTCAGGTGCAGAGATCTTGCGACTTCTACCTGAAGGCCTCCAAACAATACATTGGCCGACGTATCGCTCCCTGTTACGAAGGTTCCAAGTGCACCTATTATAGGAGCAATCAGCGGGTAAAAACTTCCTGTAGCTGCTACTAAAACAACTGATATTGATTTTATCATTCCACTGTATCCCATTACTTTTGCCAGTGCTACTATGGCAATTATAGTAATAGATGATTTGGCCATTTGTTTAAAGGTGTTGCCTAGAACCTTTGTTATTTCACCAAACTTAGCACCTTGAATAAGTCCTCCTATAAAAGTCGCTATTATGATAAGTGTACCTGGAGTTGATATCCAATTAAATACATAAGGTGACGCTCCCTCTCCAGTATAAATAGGTACTGATGTCTTCACCGCAGAAAGTGCCTTGTTTATAGTTGGGAACAATGCACTGCTCAATATTACAAATATAAAGACTAATATAAAAGGCAGCCAGGCCAATACTCCTTGTTTGAAGGAAACCTTTTCAGCTTTTTCATCAGCAGTATTCTTATAAAATATCTTAGCTACAGCTATTGTAACTATCATACAGACTACTGATCCTAGTATTGCAGGAAGTTCTGCACCTAAGTATTTTGCCGCCAATACTTCTGGAACTGCGAAAGAAATACCGGATGCAAGGGATATTCCCCAAAAGCCCTTTATTGCCTTTACGCTTTTACCTGTTAACATTACAAGTACAACGGGTACGATTACAATCAATATTGCCAATTGGAGACCTACTGCATAGCTGAGTTGCGTTACATCAATGTTGGCAACCTTTGCAAGAGTTGTTACAGGAATTCCTATAGCTCCAAAAGCGGTGGGAGTTGTATTTGCAATAAGACATATAATAGCTGCAAAAAGTGGGTTAAATCCAAGGCCAGCCAGTATACTTGCAGGTATGGCAACTGCAGTTCCAAATCCCGCTATAGCTTCCATAAATCCGCCAAAAGCCCAGGCCAGGATAAGTACCAGTATTCTCTTATCTGTTGTTATACCTGTCATCATCTTCTTGATTACATCCATACTCTTGGTGTAAACGGTAAGATTATAGGTGAACACAGCTGCTATTATTACAATTAAAATAGGCCATGCGGCAAGAGCAAACCCCTCTAAGGTTGCAGTGGCTGCATTTAACACTGGCATTTTCCATACTAGTACTGCCAACAGTATAGTTACAACCAATGTAAAAGGACAAGTTTTATGACCTGGCATTTTTAAAGCACTTAATGAAACCATAAGCCATACTATTGGTATTAGTGCTATGAAAAAAAGTAAGTAAACATTCAATATTATTCCCTCCCCCTAAAATATATAAAACATGTGGTACTACATGCTATGGTACTATGGTACTACCACTCATGAAACATAATATCACATTTGTCTCAATTTTTCTACAATTGTTATTTTATTAACAGTAAGTAATTTTACAATTAACATTTAAACCCTACTATTTATACAACGTTTACATACTTAAACATATAATTTTTCTCTCAACAAGTAAAAAAATTATATATAATAGTTAATTTATTAACTATTATATATAAAAAAATTTTGCCTTATTTTAAGGTAAACTGTATATCCAAAAAATTTTTACATGTTCTTTTTAATGTACATATTGGTAAATGCTAAATGTTTATTCATTTCATCCGAAGCCATTTTTGCGTCATGTAGTCTAAGGGCCTCATATATTCTACCGTGCTGTTCAGCGAGAATTTTTAAATTTTCTTTATTTACCAGTATTTTTCTTCTGGCATCCTTTAGGAAAGAGTCCATTAAAGAAGACATAGCATTTAAAATATTTATTATTAAAAAATTTCCAGCAGCTTGTGCAATTTCATAATGAAATTGTTTGTCAAATTTTACATTATTATTCTCATCTTTAGAAGTTTTAAAAGCATCCGACAATTTTTTTAAATTTTTCAGCTGTTCCTCATTTATTTTTACAGCAGCCCGAGAAACGGTTTCCACTTCTAAAAGTTTTCTTACCTCTATTATTTCTTCTGGATTCCCCCCTTGAAGCATAAACATCACCGAGAGAGGCTCAAACAAACTATTCTCAAAACTTTGTTTTATAAAATTGCCCTCACCTTGTCTACTTTCTATGAGTCCCATAACCTGCAGAGCTCTTAATGCCTCTCTTATGGAAGTTCTGCTCACTTGAAGATGTTCCACTAACTCTCTTTCAGAAGGAAGTTTATCTCCTTTCTTTAAAGTCCCATCTATAATCATATTTTCAATTTGTTCTATTACTTGTTCATATACCTTTGTATTCTTTATAGGAGTAAAAATCAACTTAGTCACCTCTTTATAATATATATGATATCTATATATTAATATTACAATATTTGATATTTTTTTTAAAGTACTTTATATAGAATTTATAAACACGTCATTCCATTTGGTGTATATATCAAATAGACTTACCACATCCTGTTCGTTATAAAGCAATATTTTTTGCTTTTTAATATTTGGCATTCTATTTATATATTCACTGTCTTTTACTATTTTACTAAAAGTTTTAGCCAGATTTGATCCGCTTATAACTCCATTTTCTCTAGTAATTCCGAATTCTTTTTCCAATGCTTTCAATCCTATAGATTTATGGATTTTATTTTCATATTGCTTCTGTAAATCTATACTCGTAAAATAATCCTGTATGTTAAACTCCAAGTTATATTTTTTGAAGAGATAGTTTATAACAGTAAAATCATTATTTCCTGAAAAAGTAACTATATATCTTTTGCCTTTTTCAATCATGGCCTTAAAATATTGTTTTGACAATTTAAGTATAGATTTTACATCTTTTTTATTTTCTATCATATATTGAGTTACTTTTAAACTTTCATTTTTATAATCATAAAAACAAGAACCAAATACACCTACGCATATGGGTTTTTTGTATATATAATGTTCTAAATCAAAAAAAACAGCATCCTTAATAATACATTCATTGTCACCTACTTTTAATGAATTCTCAATAGATGGTTTTTCTACACAAATATCATTAATTCTTTCTATCACTTTACCACTCTTTTCTAACTATTTTAAAGTACACAATTTTAAATTTATTCATATTCAGTTGTATTATAACTCATATATAATTTACATCTTCTGCCTTTAATTTATATATCATATCTTTTCTCTCAACTATTATATGTGCCTTCTTGCACAATTCTGAATCATCCAATATTTCCTTTACAAGTTCCCTTGTTGGGTTCACACATACAGGATTTTTCACCATTTTCATCATTGAAAAATCTCCTGAGGTATCTCCATAAGCATAACTTTTATCTAAATCTATATTATATTTTTTTACGAGCATATTTATGGAGTTTTTCTTGCTTTCACTATCCCACATGGGAATAACTTCTCCTGTATATACCTCATTTTTATCCCTGATATATACAGCACCCACATAATCATCAAATTCATGTTTAATAGCCATTTCTCTCACTAGTTCTACAGGGCTTCCAGATATAGTTAATATTTTATGCCCTTTTTCTTTATGCCATTTTATTCTATTTCTAGTATAAGAATATACTCTATCTCCCTTTTGTGATACTACATTTTTAGCTATAAATTCTACCTGGGATCTATGAAGCCCCCTTATAGCCTCAATATATATATCTGCCATTTTTAAAAGATAGTTATCATAATTTCCCTTCCTCTTATCCCATCTATCATACTCTGGCTTGACTTCTTTATACCATCTTTCAGCAGGTATTATCTCATATTTGACTAATTTTTTAAAAACCTCTGTTATAAGTCCTTCTCTGTATAAAGTACCATCAATATCAAAAAAAGCTGCAGTGTTCATATTTGTTATTTCTCCTCTTTAATAAAAGAATTCTATTTTATAATATTATTTTAGCACATATATGTACATTAGTTTTACAAGTCTTTAGATAAAATATTAAAAATAAAAATATATTTTGATTTATTGACAGTACATTCTAAATATGATATTATAAAATCAAATAATGATAATGATTTTCATTATTTATAAATTACCTGTCGAGGTGAGTTATTATGAGCATTTGCGATTTAAAGCCCGGTGAGAAGGGATTTATAAAAAATTTAAGTGGAGATAAAAGATTAGTTAAAAGACTTCTAGCGCTTGGATGTATAGAAGGTACCGAAATACTGGTAAAAACATCTGCTCCTTTGGGAGATCCCATAGTTATAAATTTAAGAGGCTTCAATCTGGCAATACGTAAAAGAGATGCAAAAAATATATCAATAAGCAGTTTAAGTAAATTGTAATAGTTAAGATATAAATATCGACGATATATGTGAGGCGGGAGGATTATTATGATTGTGGCAGCTTTATTGGGAAATCCAAATGTAGGCAAAACTTCTTTATTCAATCATTTAACTGGTTCCAATCAATATGTAGGTAACTGGCCTGGAGTAACTGTAGAAAAAAAGGAAGGTTATATAGATAATTCTATAAAAGTGGTGGATTTGCCTGGTATATATGCTATGGATACTTATTCCAATGAAGAAAAAGTATCAAAAGAATTTTTATTGAAGGGTAACCCGGATGTTATAATAAATATTGTAGATTCCTCTAATTTAAATAGGAATCTATATCTTACTACTCAACTAAAGCAATTTAACAAGCCCATTATATTGGTATTAAATATGCTAGATGTAGCTGAATCAAAGGGTTTTAAGATAAATTTTTCGACATTATCTGATGAACTGGAAGTAACTGTAGTTCCAATTATAGCAACTAAAGGTAAGGGAATAGATAAGCTTCTTGAAATTTTAAAGAACGGTGATTTTAAACAACCGCAAAACGATGATAAATTTGATTTCAAAGACGAAAGTGAAGCTTATCATTATATAAATGAAGTCCTAAAGAATTGTTTGACAAAGGTAAAAAAAGATATAACTTCCATTACTGAAAAAATAGACAAGATAGTTTTGAATAGGCTGTGGGCCTATCCCATATTTTTATTAGCACTTATATTAATTTTTAAATTCACCTTTAGCTGGGTAGGACAGCCTATGGCAGATGCTCTTGGTGATTTTGTAGATGGTTTCTTAACTTCACATTTAAAAATATTGCTTTCATCAACCAGTCCGTGGTTTAGTTCATTTTTAGTTGATGGTATTTTAGCTGGGGTAGGATCTGTAATTGTATTTTTCCCAGTTATATTTTGTTTGTTTTTAGGAGTATCCTTTTTAGAAGACAGCGGATATATGGCACGGGGAGCTTTTATAATGGATAAGCTTATGAGAAAGATGGGGTTATCTGGAAAAGCATTTATTCCACTTATAGTTGGGTTTGGATGTTCAGTTCCAGCTATTATGTCCTCTAAAACCCTGGAAAGTGAAAAAGACAGAAAATTGACAGCACTGTTAGTACCTTTCATGTCCTGTAATGCCAGGCTTCCAATATATTCACTTTTTGCATCTGCTTTTTTTGTAAATTATAAGACCACTGTAGTTTTTTCACTATATATTTTGGGAATTTCAGTAGCTTTTTTAATAGGAATTCTTTTTAAAAGTACTATATTTAAAAAAGATGAAGAACCTTTTATAATAGAACTTCCAGAATACAACATTCCTGAACTTAAAAGCTTATTACTGCATACCTGGGAAAAAGCTAAAGGCTTTTTGAGGAAAGCTGGTACAATAATATTTTCAATGTCTGTTCTGATATGGTTCCTGTCTAATTTCAATTTATCTGGCATGGTAGATATGGATAAGAGCATTTTATCTTCAATTGGTAATTTTATAAGTCCTATATTTGCACCTATGGGATTTGGAAATTGGCAGAGTTCAGTAGCTCTCATAACGGGAATTATGGCTAAGGAAATTGTACTGAGTACCATGGGAATTGTGTACAGTGGAAATTTAACTGCTGTATTGCCAAATCATTTTACAGCTATTTCCGCCTATTCATTTTTAGTTTTTGTACTGCTCTATACTCCCTGTATATCTACAATAGCAACCATGAAAAAAGAATATGGAAACAAAATGGCCGTTTTTTCTGTAGCATATCAACTTGTAATTGCCTGGATAGGCTCTTTCCTGGTATTTAGAATAGCTACTTTAATATTTAGCTAATTAGGAGGATATCTCATATGATATTTATAGAAATTACAATAACAGCTGTAATAGTAATAGTAGCAGGTTATCTACTGTATAAAAACCTTAAAATTAAATCAAGGGGCAAATGTGATTGCTGTTCTACCACAAATTGCCCATATCATAATATTAAGAAAAAAAAGTCTTGATTGCATATAATTAGGACTTTTTTAATGCATAATCCAATATATCTTCAATGGATACGATTCCTTTTACTATATTTTTATCATCAACTACGGGAATAGCTATTATGTTTTTTTCTCTCAATCTTTTTGCTACAGTAAAAATGTCCTCATCACTATAAGCAGTGACTACATTCTTTGTCATGGCCCAATCTACTGGACAAGTATCATAATGTCCCTCTTCCATGAGAAATCTATATATATCAGCCTTTACTATCATTCCTACTAGTTCTCCGTCTTCATCCACTACTGGTGCACCGTTTACATTGTGATTGTCCATCATTTTTAAAGCTTTACAAAGGCTATCTTTTTTCTTTAGCTTTATAATATGAGAACGCATTATTTCTTTTACTGTCATATACCCACCTCCCCTTTTATTATACAACATCTTAATAAATTAAAAAAGTTAATATAATCACCACATGGGTTTACAAATAAATGTTCTGTGGTACGGAAGGCAGGTTAATAACGAAATACCTACAAGACCTACAAGACCTACTTATACCCGGATACTACATTTCTTCAACTACATCAATCCCAAGCAAATTCAGTCCATTTTTTATTACGTGGCAGGTTGCCTTTACAAGCTGCAATCTAGCAAATTTTATAGCTTCGTCTTCTGCATTTAAAATGCTGTGTGCATTATAGAATTTATTAAAAGCTTTTGCCACATCTATTACATATCTGGTAACCATAAAAGGTTCTAATTTATTTATAGCATTTAATATAGAATCCCTAAAATTGTTTAGAACTTTTACGAGTTCAAATTCCTCTTTGCTGTTTAATTTGCTATAATCTGCCTGACTGTCAATGTATTCTGCCTTTCTGAGTATACTCTTCCCTCTGGCATAACTGTATTGAACGTAAGGTCCGGTTTCACCCTCAAAGTTCAGCATTTCGTTCCAGTCGAATACTATATCCCTCTCTCTGTTATTCTTTAAATAAGTAAATATTACAGCACCTATTCCCACTTTTTGAGCCACCTGAAGCTTATTTTCCAGTTTGGGATTCTTTTCATCTATTATTTCAAGAGTCCTCTGTACTGATCTATTTAAAAGATCCTCTAGGAATATCACGTCGCCTTTTCTGGTAGAAAGCTTTTTATCTGCAAATCTGACTAATCCAAAACCCGCGTGCACACATGAATCCGCCCAATCTTTTCCCATTAATTTAAGTGTAGTAAATACCTGTCTGAAATGAAGGGATTGATCCATTCCAACCACATATATGCATTTAGAAAAATTGTAAGTCTTTTTTCTGTATATAGCTGCAGCCAAATCTCTTGTAGCGTATATAGTGGCGCCATCTGACTTTTTCACAATGCAAGGAGGCATGTTATATTTATCCAGCATAACTACTTTTGCTCCGTTGCTCTCTACAAGAAGTCCTTTTTTATCTATTTCATCTATAACTGCATCCATTTTATCTGTATAGAAGCTTTCACCTGCGCAGGAATCAAACTCCACTCCCAATAGATCATATACTTTTTTAAATTCCCTAAGGCTCAATTCCTTGAATTTTTTCCAGAGCTCAACTTCCTCTCTGCATCCGTTCTCAAGTCTCTTGAAATGCAATCTGCCTTCTTCATTAAGCTCAGGATCTTTTTCTGCCTCTTTGTGAAATTTTACGTATATCCTTAAAAGCTCCTTTATTGGATTTTTATGAAGTTCATCTTCATTACACCACTTTTTATATGCAACTATGAGTTTCCCAAATTGAGTCCCCCAATCTCCAAGATGATTTATTCTAGTGCAATTATAGCCTTCAAAACTCATCATCTTATAGAGAGAATTTCCTATGGCAGTACTAAAAAGGTGACCTACATGAAAGGGTTTTGCAATATTGGGAGAGGAATATTCCACAACTATATTACTATCTTTACCTATAGATGAACTTCCATATTTATCTTTCTGCTCTAATATTTTGGTTATCACATTTTTTATAAATATATTTCTATCTACAAAAAAATTTAAATAAGCTCCTTTATTTTCAATTTTTTCAAAATAGTCTTTTCCTATTTTATCCTTTAGTTCCTGTGCAATTATATTAGGTGCTTTTTTCAGAGCCTTTGCCAATTGAAAACATGGAAATGCATAATCTCCCATTTCAGGTCTTGGAGGTATTTCTATCAATCCCTCTATAAAATCCAATTGCAAATCCGCATTTATGTTTTTTTGAATTTTTTCTGCTACCAGTTCCTTATAATCCATACTTTTGCTAAATAAACGTCAGCCTATTTAACACTTTTCAACTCCTTTCACAATCTACATTTCTTGATCTCGATTCCAAATTTATGTATTTTAATTATTTTTCATAGCCATGAGGATGCTTTTTGTGCCAATTCCATGCGGTTTCAATAATTTTTTCAATGGAATTGTATTTGGGATTCCAGCCAAGTTCTTCCATGGCTTTTTTAGAAGAAGCCACCAGAACTGCAGGATCTCCTGCTCTTCTTGGAGAAACTTCAGCCTTTATTTTCTCACCAGTTACCTGTCTTGAAATTTCAATTACTTCTTTTACAGAAAATCCCTTTCCATTTCCAAGATTGTATATTTTGCTTTCGTCATAATTCATAATTTTCTTCAGTGCCAGGAGATGGGCATCTGCCAAATCAGCGACATGTACGTAATCTCTTATACAAGTTCCATCCTCTGTATCATAATCATCTCCAAATATGAATATTCTATCTCTTTTTTTCAAGGCCACTTGAAGTATTATTGGAATTAAGTGGGATTCCGGCCTGTGATCCTCCCCAATAAGTCCATTTACATGTGCCCCTGCAGCATTAAAATATCTAAGTGCAGCATATTTTATTCCATAGGCTCTATCGCTCCACTTTAATATTTTTTCTACTGTGAGCTTAGATTCACCATAAGGATTTGTAGGACTAGTATGTGCATTTTCTAAAATAGGAATACTTTTAGGCTCTCCATATACAGCTGCCGTTGAAGAAAATACTATATATTTTACTTCATATTTTTTCATGGCCTTTATAAGATTTAAAGTACCTCCCACGTTATTCTGAAAGTACTTAATAGGTTTATCTACACTTTCTCCCACAAGGGAATAGGCTGCAAAATCTATTACCGCTTCAATTTCATTTTCTTTAAAAACTTTCTCTAATGAATTTTCTTCCCTTAAATCACCCTCATAGACTTTTCCGCCTAAAATGGAATTCCTATGTCCTTTTTCAAAATTATCCAACACTACAACTTTTTTTCCTTCCTCAAGCAGTCTTGCAACCATATGGCTGCCTATATATCCTGCTCCGCCGCAAACTAGAATTGGCATTATAAAACCTCCTAAAATACATAATAATATATATTTTATAACTAAATTTAGTTCATTTCAATTGCCCTTCCAGGTAAAACTCCTTTTTTGATCCTGCCATTTTCAAATACTATCTGTCCATTTACAATAACATAATGAATTCCCTCGGGATAGGTATCAGGTTTACCCTTTCCTAAAAATCTAGATTTATCACAAATAGTATTTAGGTCAAATACAACAAGATCGCCATCATATCCTACAGCCATTCTGCCTTTATTTTTAAGCCCTAATATACGTGCAGGTATCAGAGTACATTTTTTAATGGCTTCAATAGGTGAAATGTAATTTTTTTCCCTCACCATCTTTCTAAAAAATCGTGGAAAAGTACCCGCATTTTGTGGATGCCCCTCTCCCATATTGCCTGTAGGGCTGGCTCCTGAATCCGAGGAAGGTACTATATAGTCCTTTAAAAGTGCTTCGTAGATCTCATTCTCAATTCCAGTACTGCAGATTATCACTGCATTTTCCTTTTTATTTCTCAGTTTTTTATACAAATCCCGCGTAAGGCAATGCCCTTTTAAACTTCCAGATGCAATAAACAAATCACTCAGCTTCCAACCGAATTTTTTGATGTGATTTTCATCAAAAACACTGGTACATATACCTGTAGCAAAAGAAGTATACATACCGCTGTCCGCCCATATATTCACTCCTCTATCCCTTGCACGATCGATGATATCAAGTGCTTCTGTCATGACCCCTGTTCCATATTGATATACAAGGTGAGATACCTGTACTAAGGCTCCAGTAATCTCGGAAATTCTAACAGCTTCTCTAAGAGAATCTAAATCATTGGGGGCTCTAAGTCTTGTATGGATAGAAATTAATTTTTTATGCTTTGAAGCTACTTTGCTCAAGGCTATAACTTCTTCAAAAGAAGATCCTGGAGCATACTCAAGGCCAAAGGACAGCCCCACTGCACCGTTGTAAAATTCTTTTTCTAAGATAGTCTTCATTTTTCTTATTTCGTTCTCAGTAGCTCCAATATATGGATTGGTAATTCCCACACTGCATCTCAAACTAAATGAATGTCCTATGAATTGAAGTTGATTTATTAAGAAACCATTTTTGTTTTGCCTGTAAAAAAATTTATCTAAATTCAATGGCCCACCGCCGCAGTTGCCCCCTACTGTAGTGGTAATTCCTTGAACTAAAGACAGTTCTCCACAGTTAATATTTCCATCAATATGGGCATGAATATCTATAAATCCAGGACTTACTGTGCACCCTTTAGCATCTATTTCTACTTTTCCTCTTATATCCTCACTGGTAATTGCAGCTATTTTGCCATTCAGCAGTGCTATATTGGCTTTAAACATAACCTCCTGTTCTGGATCCGCCACTTGGGCATTTTTTATAACTACATCATAGATATCCATAAAGCTAACCTCCTTTCAAAATATTTTCTATGCTTAAAATCCTCTTTATCTTTGTTTGAATTCAGACCATATTAAATCATACGTTTTTGTAGCACTTCCCACATCTCTGAATCTCTCAGCTCTCTTTAATTCTGAATCAGGTATAAATACCGCCCTGTTGTTTAAATACTCCTTTGACATATATTTTTTAGCAGCTTTATTTGTATTTACATATTCATTTGCAGTAGTAGCTTCATTGCTTATTTTACCATCCAGCATAAAGTTTATAAATTTTTCTGCATTTTCTTTGTGAGGGGCTTTTATCGGTATAATAAAATTATCCTCTTCAGCATTCATTCCCTCTTCAGGGTATACTATCTTAAATTTAGGATTTGCTTTAACTGCTGCCGATGCTTGAGAACCATACATGAATCCTACTGTGGTATCGCCATTTATAAGGCTGTTATGGGGAGTATCTGCATCAAGTACTTTTACATTGGGCTTTAATTTAAGTAAATCCTGTTTAGCCTGATCCAATTTTTTAGAATCCGTTTCATTCATGGAGTAACCTAGTTTTTTTAGTGTCATTCCCAACACTATTCTTGGATCATCCACGAGAACCAATGAATTCTTAAGTGCAGGATTCCATAGATCTTTATAACCTCTTATTGGAAAATTTACTTTTTCGGAATTATATACAATCATCTGACTTCCAAGGGTGTAAGGCATGGAGTATTTATTCCCCTTGTCATAAGCCTGATTCAAAAACTGTGGATCCACATTTTTATAATTAGGTATTTTTGCTTTATCTATAGGCTGCATCAAAATATTTTTTTGTTTCCCCATAACCTCAATAATATAGTCGCTGCATATTACTACATCATACTCAGAGCCTCTGGAGGCCTGAAGTTTTGCAAGCATTTCCTCGTTGGTAGAAAAATTGCTGTAATTTACTTTTATTCCAGTTTGTTTTTCAAACTCATTTACTACTGAATCAGGCACATAATTGGCCCAGGTAAATAGATTTACCACTTTTTCACTATTGTCGGATGTAGGTTTACTTTGAATGCTACAGGCAGATAAAGCAAAGATAAAACAGACACTTGTTATCCCTAAAATTAATATTTTAAACGGATTCTTTTTCATTATACATTCCTCCTTGATCCTATATTAATCGCAATATAATTCATTTATAGCTACTTCTATTTTCACACTTTCTTTGTTCCCATTGTTTTAATAAATTGTACCATAATTAGAATTCCAAACGTAATTAAAAGCATCAAAGTACAAAGTGCGTTGATTTCTGGTGATAATCCAAATCTAAGCATGGAAAATATTTTTATAGGTAAAGTAGTACTTTCTGGACCAGATACAAAAAAATTTATAATTACATCATCAAAAGACAAAACAAAAGCAATCATAGCTCCTGATAATATACCAGGTAATATAAGTGGAAGGATAATACTTGTAAATACTTTAAATCTACTTGCCCCGAGATCCATTGCAGCATCTTCGATACTGGAGTCAAATCCGGCCAATCTCGATTTTACTACAATAAATACAAAAGGTATACTAAAAGTAGTGTGAGATAAAACTAAAGTACCTATTCCAAGAGGAAATCTCATCTGAGAAAAATACATGAGCAGAGCAATACCCATTATGACTTCGGGGATAACAATAGTTATGTCTAAAAGCCCTTCCACTAAATTCTTCCCTTTAAAATTATACTTATATAGTCCAACAGCTCCTATTGTACCTATTATAGAGGAAATTACAGTGCTTACAATTGCTATGGTTAAACTGTTCTTGAATGCAATTATGACATTTAAATCCTTAAATAACTTCCTATACCAGTCCATAGTAAATCCCATCCATTCAGTCCCTGCCATTGATTTATTAAAGGAATAAACTACGACTATAAATATAGGTAAATATAAATATATAAATATCATTCCAATATATATATTGGAAATTTGCCTAAAAAATTTAGTCTTCATCAGAAAACCTCCAAGTCAATTTTCTTTCCAAGCAATTTTATACTTATACCTATAATAACCAAAATAGCAATCATCATAATTATGGATACAGCTGCTCCAAAAGGCCAATCTCTTGAAACTAAAAATTGGTTTTTAATAAGATTCCCTATAAGCATAACCTTGCTTCCACCCATGAGATCACATATATAGAACAGTCCCAAAGAAGGTATGAAAACCAGTATGCATCCTGCAATTATTCCAGGCATAGTAAGAGGCAAAGTTACCGTTAAAAAAGCCTTAAGAGGATTTGCCCCAAGATCTTTAGCTGCATCAATGAAGATCCCTTCAATTTTTTCTATGGAAGTATAGAGAGGAAGTACCATAAATGGAAAAAGGGCATATATCATTCCTACAAGCACTGCACCATATGTGTAGAGCATTTTCAGAGGTTCACTTATAAGTCCCATTTTAATAAGTACATTGTTTATAAGTCCCCCTGTACTCATAAGTATCATCCATGCATAAGTTCTTATAAGGGAATTTGTCCAAAAAGGAATAATTATCAACATTACGGCCAATATGCGAAATCTTTTTGGTATTTTTGCCACTAAATAGGCAAAGGGATATCCCAGGAACAGTGTACATAAAGTGGTTGTAAATGCAATGGAAACAGAGTCAAGAAAAATTCTGAGATAAAGTGGAGAAAAAATTCTCTTATAATTTTCTAAAGAGAATATAACGTCAATTCCCCCATTTATCCCTCTCTGAAGAAAACTTATAAAAATTATATATAGAATTGGCACTGCCATAAAAAATATCATCCACCCGGAAATGGGAAGTATAAAAAAACTCTTTTCAAAATTCGGAATTCGTCTTTTAACTGTATTTTTTACCACCGATGTTTCACTTCTACTGCTCAACTCACCATCACCTTTTTTCCCCGATCTGATTTATTGTCATTTTCACAATTTATTATCACTGCATCCTCTGGATCCCAATATATCCAAACATGTTCATTCATTTCTGGAATCTTAAGATCTTTATTATAATTAACTGAAATTACCTTTCTTCCATCTTCCAGTACAAAAATGGTTTTTATGTTGGATCCCAAATATATATTTTCCCTTACTACAGCTTTGAGATTAAAATGTTCAATACTTGTTAGAGAGTATTTTATATTTTCAGGTCTAATAAGTATACAAACTTTATCTCCTATTTCCAGTGACTTATTATTTACAAGTATTTGTGAATTTTTTGTTCTCAACAGAACTTTGTTTCCCAAAATTTCTTCTACAGTTGAATCAAACAAATTTGACTCACCTATAAAGCTAGCCACAAACTTGCTTTTTGGTCTTTCATATATATCTTTAGGGTCACCTAGCTGTTCTATAGCTCCAGCATTCATTACGACTATCCTATCGGATATATAAAGAGCTTCTTCCTGATCATGAGTTACATAGATAAAAGTTATTCCTAATTTTTGCTGGAGAGATTTTAATTCACTTTGCATTTTTTTTCTAAGTCTGAAATCCAATGCACCTAAGGGTTCGTCCAAAAGCAATATTTTGGGGTTATTTATAAGTGCTCTTGCAATTGCTACTCTTTGTTTTTGTCCTCCGCTCAATTGATCTGGCATCCTCTTTTCATAACTATTAAGTTGTACAAGTTCCAGCATTTTAGTCACACGCTTTTTTATCTCTGATCTTGGGATCTTTTTGATTTTCAAGCCATAAGCTATATTTTTGTAGACATTCATATGAGGAAAAAGAGCATAATTTTGAAAAACAGTATTTACATTGAGCTCATAGGGTTCCTTATCTTCTATATGCTGACCATCTAATAATATATTTCCGCTAGTAGGTTTTTCAAGCCCGGCAATCATCCTGAGAGTAGTAGTCTTGCCACAGCCGCTGGGGCCAAGAATAGTTAAAAATTCGCTCCTTTTAATATCCATAGAAATATTCTTTATTACTTCCTGATTATTAAAAACTTTTACTAGGTTGACTAGTTTAAGTATAGTATCCAATTTTTTCACCTCCAGATTATAATATAACTATTAAAAGTTTTTTTCATTATTATATTATTATAAGTAATTAATATGTAATTAGTGTAAAATATATATTAAAAAGCCTCCGCCTCCATTACAGAGGCAGAAGCTTACTCCTGCAGTCTCTACTCACCCTGTTATCATATCAAAATTTTTTTACAGACTTTAAAATTTTCCTTGATATATTGTATTTTCAATATCAATTCCTAGTGCTTTACTCAAATTTAAATTACAGAGTAATAATAGCACATTAATACTTTTAAGTCAATTACATTTGCTGAGATATGTTCATTTTAGTATGTATATAAAATTTATAAAAGATTATAATCACGTTTATTTTTATATTTCATAAATTAATATTGAATCGAGTTTTAATCTAGACTAATATTTTTAGCCTAGGGAAATAATTTTATATTTTTACGAGCCCTGGGAAGGAGGAATTAATGTGGAAAAACTTTGTCATGTGAATGTAGGCAAAACAGTAATGGTAAAACAGCTCTTCTCAAAAAATCTACTTAGGGAAAGAATGATGGCACTTGGCATTACCAAGGGGACCTTGATAGAGGTGATATTAAAAGGACCTGGTGATAATCTGACTTTATATAAAATTAGAGATACTTTAATTGCTCTTAGAAAAGAAGAAGCCTCTTTGATAGCAATACAGCAGATAAAGGAGAATAAATATGGGATTAACTTTTGAATCCACAAGAAGCAAATCGCTTAAAGATACCTTCAATATTCAAGCTAAAGAAAAAACTTTCGTAGTAGCATTAGCTGGGAATCCCAATACAGGTAAAAGCACTATATTTAATTCTCTTACAGGTCTTCACCAGCACACTGGTAATTGGCCTGGTAAAACTGTAGTAAATGCCCGTGGAAGTTACAAATACAAAGATGAAGATTTTTTAATTGTTGATTTACCAGGTACTTATTCTATATTTGCATCTTCTACTGAAGAAACTGTAGCAAGAGATTTTATATGCTTTGGGAACCCCGATGTCATAGCTGTAATCACAGATGCTACCTGTTTAGAGCGAAATTTAAATCTGGTATTTCAGATAATGGAAGTTAACTGCAACGTAGTACTGTGTATAAATTTGATAGATGAGGCAGAAAAAAAAGGTATAATAATAGATGGCAAAGCTATAGAAAAAAAGCTGGGAATACCAGTAATCATGTCTTCTGCCAGAAACAATATAGGTATAGATGAGTTAAAAGAAAGTATATATGATATTGCGTTAAATAAAATAAAATTGAACTATAATCCTGTAACCTATAAAAACATAGAGAATACAGTAGATAAGATAAAAAAAATGGTAGAAAAAAGATTTTTGAATATAAACCCCCGGTGGCTTTCTATAAGGCTTATGGATGGAAATGAGAACTTTCTCGATTCTATGTCAAAGTATCTTGACAAAGATGCCCTATATTACACTAAAAAATCTGTAGACGAATTATGCAAAAATACAGATAGAGAAGCCATAAGGGATTATATAACGGAACAGAATTATAAGCTAGCTGAATTTATAAAATTAAATTATATTAAAAGAAAAAGAACAGGTAAAAAAGCTGTTAAAAAAATCAATCCTGATCTCATAATAACTTCAAAAAAATATGGAATACCACTCATGCTGCTGATGTTATGTGGAATTTTATGGATAACCATAAAGGGGGCAAATATACCTTCTGATATCCTATCCAAAATACTATTTGGATTCGAAGATGTACTTGCCAAATGGTTTATTGAATTAAATGTTCCCAAATGGCTATATGGTATGTTGATTTTAGGGGTTTATAGAACTCTAGCCTGGGTTATATCTGTAATGCTGCCTCCTATGGCCATATTTTTTCCCCTATTCACTTTGCTAGAAGATATTGGGTATCTACCCAGAGTTGCCTTTAACCTGGATCATCTTTTTAAAAAAGCCTGTGCCCATGGAAAACAATGTCTCACCATGTGTATGGGACTTGGGTGTAATGCCGCAGGAGTAATAGGCTGCAGAATAATAGACTCTCCAAGGGAAAAACTTATAGCTACTGTAACGAATAACTTTGTCCCCTGTAATGGAAGATTTCCTACACTGATAATAATATCTTCTTTGTTCTTTGCCTCAAGTGCCAATTTTTCTAAAATAATACCTGCGGTAATTATAACTCTCATAATACTATTTGGCATATGTGTAACATTATCTATATCTTATTTATTATCCAAAACCTTACTAAAAGGTGTTTCGTCCACCTTCACACTTGAACTTCCTCCCTATAGAAGACCTCAAGTTGGACGGGTAATATACACTTCCATAATAGACAGAACCATATTTGTACTCTGGAGAGCAGTAATTGTAGCAGCTCCGGCAGGAGCAGTTATATGGATACTCTCCAATATATACATTGGAGACATCAATATAATAAATCATGTA
Source organism: Clostridium sp. MT-14 (assembly GCF_042436595.1). Lineage (NCBI taxonomy): Bacteria > Bacillati > Bacillota > Clostridia > Eubacteriales > Clostridiaceae > Clostridium > Clostridium sp. MT-14. Next base: position 25,610 of record NZ_JBHMIY010000028.1, on the reverse strand, counting down.
GTTATGTTTCTAGATCCGCTGGGAAAACTCATAGGTATGGACGGATGTATATTGGTGGCCTTCCTGCTTGGTTTACCTGCAAACGAAATAGTACTCCCTATCCTGCTTATGTTGTATTTATCCACAAATACAATGGTTGATGTTGAAAGCATCTTGTCTTTAAAACAGATTTTTTTAAACCATGGCTGGACATATCTTACAGCTATAAATATCATGCTGTTCAGTTTACTTCACTGGCCCTGTGCAACTACACTTCTTACTATAAAAAAAGAGACAAAAAGCTTAAAATGGACGGTACTTTCAGCATTTATTCCATTGATAACCGCCTTTGCAGTATGTTTGTGCACTACTTTGATTTATAGGGGAATTCATACTCTCTGTGTTTAAATATAAAAGTTCAAATATCGGGTATCAAATAGTGATAATTTTCAGCTTATGGCGAAAATCCACCAGATTTGAACTCTGACATTTGAACTTTTAACTTTTATTTCAAATATTTCATATCCTTTTCAATGCTGTCAAAATCAACTTCTTCTAATTTTATTGTGGAGGTATGATATTTTTTCTTATACCACAACCACAATCCTGCAAATAGAGGAAGGCCTATATAAGAGGAAATCACTCCGCTCCAGTCTATTTTATCGGCTCCAAAATAAGTAATTCCCTGCCCTAATATAACTACAATACACAATGCAAGAGCTATTATTGGTCCCAAAGGGAACAATTTAGCTTTATATTTCAATTTACTGAAATCACGTTTTTGTACCGTATAGGCTTTTCTGAAACGATAGTGGCAAAGTGCTATTCCAAGCCAGGCCACAAATCCTGCCAGTCCTGAAGCTGCCACAAGCCATACATAAACTGTAGATTCAGCATAAAGTCCCGTGAGAAAACATGCAGATGCCACTATAGTAGTAAGTATTAATGAATTTACAGGAACTCCTCTTGAATTGACTTTCGCCAACCATGCTGGAGCTTTTTTATCCTTTGCCATAGAATATAACATTCGGGTAGAAGCATACATTCCAGAATTTCCTGCAGATAATACGGAAGTCAATATGATTGCATTCATAAGGGAAGCTGCTCCTGCTACTCCTGCCCTTTCAAACACCATGGTAAAAGGACTTGTATTCACGCCTGCATTCATGTATGGAATTAAAGCTCCTACTACAAATATAGTACCTATATAAAATAAAAGTATTCTCCAAAATATAGTGTTTATTGCTCTTGGTATGTTTTTTTCTGGATCCTCACTTTCTCCTGCTGCTATACCTACAAGTTCTGTACCTTGGAATGAAAAACCTGCAATTAAAAATACCAAAAATATAGATTTAAATCCACCAACAAATGGAGCTTCTCCTATAGTAAAATTCTTCAGCCCTACAGGTTTTCCGTTAAATATGCCCCAGATAGTTGCTATGCCGACTATTAAGAATACAATAACTGTCAATACTTTGATTCCTGCAAACCAGAATTCCGATTCACCATAAGCCCTGGCAGATAATAGGTTAAGCCCAACAATCAAAGTCAAGAAACATATACTCCATATAATGGCAGGTATATTTGGAAACCAATACTGCATTATAAGAGCTCCCGCTACCATTTCTGCTGCTACAGTTATAGCCCAATTATACCAGTAGTTCCAACCCAATGCGAAGCCTAAAGCTGGATCTACGAACTTGGTAGCATAAGTGCCGAAAGAACCTGAATCAGGCATATATGTGGCCATTTCTCCCAAACTGGTCATTAGGAAATATACCATAACTCCTATACATCCGTAGGCTACTAGTGCTCCTCCGGGACCAGCTTGTTTAATAGTAGCACCAAGTGCTAAAAATATGCCTGTTCCAATGGCTCCACCCATGGCAATCATATTTAAATGTCTCGCTTTAAGTCCTCTTTTCAGCTTATAATTACTTTTGTCCTTTAGTTGTTCTACTGCATTTACATTTTGCATTTTTTATTCCTCCCTATGGGTTTTAAATTCCCATAAGTGAATTAACCAAGATGAGCCTATAATAAAAAATACCTTGAGAGTACACTCAAGGCAATTAAACATAAAAATATTAATTCCGTAATGAATGATAGCTCTCCACAAATTAAAATATTGTGACAGTCTTGTACATATTTTATACAAGCCCAGTTGTTCAGCATTAAAGCATTAGCTAAACACTTCGGCGAAATTTCCTTTTAAGTTGTTTCAATGCGCTTAACTCCGCAACTTTACTCTTAAATTTCGCACCTCTACCCCAGTTATTCACTTATATTAAATATTATGAACTAAAAATGAAATTTAGTCAATACATTTTAATAATTTTTGTTTTGCAATAAGCTATATTTTTCCTTTTTCCAGTTATTTTACTAAAATTGCATTGAATATATAATCAAATTAATATATTATATTATATAGAACAAAATATTAAATTATATTATTTATCAGGAGGTAATTTTTATGGCATCATTAAAAGGTACAAAAACTGCTGAAAATTTAATGAAAGCTTTTGCAGGAGAATCTCAGGCAAGAAACAGATACACTTATTATGCATCTGCTGCAAAAAAAGAAGGGTATGTTCAAATTTCCAATATATTTTTAGAAACTGCTGGAAATGAAAGGGAACATGCTAAAAGATTTTTTAAATTCTTAGATGCAGATCTGCATTGCGAAGCTGTGGAAATAAATAATGCGTCTTATCCAGTTGCATTAGGTGATACTAAGACTATTTTAAAAGCAGCTGCTGCTGGAGAAAATGAAGAATGGTCTAAGTTGTATCCTTCCTTTGCTGATACAGCTGATAAAGAAGGATTTCATGCTATAGCGACTGTTTTTAGAAAAATAGCAGAGGTTGAAAAGCACCATGAAGAAAGATATCTAGCACTGCTCAAAAATGTAGAAAATGGTACTGTATTCAAAAAAGATAAACCATGTAAGTGGATCTGCAGCAACTGTGGATATATTTATGAAGGTACATCTGCTCCTGAGTTCTGCCCTTCATGTGCACATCCTAAAGCATATTTTCAGTTATTTGTAGAAGAATTTTAATACTTAATTAATATTAGATATAGGGGAATCACTGCTTAGGTGATTCCCCTATATCTATACCTGCCATTTTCATTAAATAAAGTGCATTTCTAGTAGTTGAAACTCCAGTTCTGAGTTTGTAATCAAATTTGATTTTTCCATCTTCATAATATTCCTTAAAATGATAGTTTTTTATTTTACCGCCACTTTCCTCTTCCATTTCAGCTAATTCTAAATCATGTGTCGATACCATTCCACAGGTCTTTCCATTCTCTAAATTTTTTATCAAAATTTTGGCTCCTAAATGCCTATCAATGGAATTAGTTCCCTTGAATATTTCATCCAAAAGGAAAAATACCTGTTCACCTCTGCCGCAGGCCTCTACAATCCCTTTTATTCTGAGTATTTCTCCATAAAAAGAAGATATATTTTCTTCTAAATTATCACTTATTCTCATACAAGTGTAAATGTTCATTATAGAACAGCTAAATTTTTTTGCACGAACTGGGGCCCCTGCATATGCCAATGCTAAATTTACACCTGCAGTTCTCAGGAGCGTGCTCTTCCCTGACATATTTGACCCTGTAATCAACACTATATTAGAAGGCTTTTTTAAAGTCAAATCATTACACACAGCTCTGTCTCCAAGAAGAGGATGTGCCATGGATTTTGCATTAAACACAAGCGGGGTATCTAAAATTTCAGGAATTGTCCAATACGGATGCTCAAAAGCTATGAGAGCAAGACTGTTCAGCATTTCAAATTGACTTACTGCTTCAATCCAATTATAAATTGACCTGCCATTTTTTACTCTCCATTTTTCAAAGGCAAATGTGCATTGATAATCCCATAATAAAAAAATGTTTATCAAGATGTATAAAATATTTTTTCTCTGGGATACGTTCTCTGAAATCTTATTTAAATTCCGCAATTCTCTTCCAGCATCAATTGATGTTTCCCCTTTTTTATAAAGTATTTCTTTTAAAGAATTTAAATATGTGCACTGGAATTTTTCTCTGGATATCATATATATAACTTTATCGTATACCATTATACTATTTTTAATCTCAGATACGCCATCTAAAATATTAAATCTGTTTTTCATTCCAGGTATAAGCAAAGTTATCTGTATTATAACTGCGGTATAACCTACATAATTTCCAAATAGATGGAATACAAAACTCATAATCAAGAGCGCTATAGTTATAACAGGCAATGTCTTAAACAAAATTATCATATATCTTTTTTCATAAAATGGATTTTCCGTTTCCAATATTTTCTCTATTTTTAAAATATTTTTTCCACCATTTTCTATAAAAGAAGCTTCTGCTTCAAAATGCTGTCTCCATTTTAACTTGTGCTTTAATTCCATCACTGCTTTCTGCCTGCTTATTATATCCTGTTTACTTCCAATATTTCCTGATAGAACATCCTTTAGTTTTTTTTCTCCAAAATAGGTTTTACAGCAGTTCATCCATTGAAACAGTGAACCTTCTCCAAATAAATCCAGATCTTCTGAATAACTGTGATTTTTGTCTTTAAACTCCTGACCTGTTTTGCTGAACTTATTCCAATTCCCCTCAACTCTATTTAAAGAATTGTCATTTATTCTCCATAACTTTTCTGTGAAGTTCACATTTTCTTTTAATTTACAATGAATTTTTATGACAAATATAAATAGTATAAGAAAAGCCAGTAAGAAACTAAAACTCATATAATAAAATTTTTTTGCATAAAAAAATATAGAGCAGAACATTCCCGATAGGAATATTGCAAACCTCAATTTGCTTATGTATAAGGCGTTATTTTTCTGCCTTCTTATAAGTTTATAATAATGTTCTTTTCTTCTGGAATAAATTTTTTGTATGCAGTTCAAACCATTACCTCTCTTTCTTTTTTACAGTTCCATTTAGCTTCAAACTTTCAAAATAATCTTTAATCTTCAAATCCATACCTATTATATGATTTGTTATCCAGTTATATACAAAATCCAGCAGCTTTAACACTGCCTCCTGTTGATTTTCATCAATTTCTTCTAAATCCACATTTTGAATTTTTTCAATAAATTTATCATGTACTTTTTTCTGTTCTCTATATCCTGGATACTCATACATGTCCATTATTTTTTCTTCATCTTCAAAATGATAAACTGTATATTCTTTCAGATCATCAATCGAATTTAATATTTCATCAAAATAATCCACACGATTTTTATTCGTGGCTAGTTCATAGATGGAATTTCCTATTTCAAATAACTTTTTATGCTCATCATCTATTCTTTTAATCCCACAACTGTACTCATCTTTCCAATCAAACATCTACAAGTTTGCCCCCTTTAAAAATTAACACCTTATATGGTTTGTCCTAAAAATATATTTGAAAATTAATATATTCCTTACATTGTAATTATAGCAAACTTTAAAATCGCAGACCATAGGATACCTATAACATTTCCAATTTAGTGCAGATTATTTTTTGAAATTTAATAGCTGCTGGTAAATTACCAGCAGCTTACTGAGTCACTTTATTACATAACTCTTCCTGGAATTACAGCATCTAATATTCCGATAACTACTGCGGCCAAAATAGCCCCTAATATAGATACTCTCATGTTCGGAACCAAAAACTGAGTTATATAGAGGATTATAGCTGCAATTACAAATCCCTTTAATCCTTTTCCAAAAGGAGATGCATCCACTCTCATAAATCTTTCTACTAAATAATCTATTATACTTATTACAACTGCCGCCCCTAAATAAGACCATAATCCTACTATTCTAAAACCAGGTGTCAAAAAAGATGTTATTGCAAGCACGATTAATGTTAAGATAAATCTTAATATATAACTGCCCACAGTAGATTTTGAATTTTCCGGTTCTCTCTTTGTATCGTCAGCCATAGAAGTCACTCCTTTTCAATAAAATATTATCTGTGCAAATATAGTTTTACCCAATATCTAAAAAATATTTAAAAATAATAAATTTTTTAATTATAGGGGGCTGCTGCATAATTTAACTATGCAGCAGCCCCCTAACTTATTTTATATTATTTTTTATTTTAAGCCCTGTTCATAAGCTTCAATCATCTTTTTAACCATATTTCCACCTACTGAGCCTGCTTCTCTTGATGTAAGATCTCCATTATATCCTTCTTTTAAGTTTACTCCAACTTCTCTAGCTGATTCCATTTTGAACCTATTTAAGGCATCTTTAGCTTGTGGAACTAGGACTCTATTTCCTCTGTTACTTGCCATGATTGATTTCCTCCTCCTATATATTATTATTTTGTATTACATCTATAAGTTTGCTCCATATAAAAATTATTACTCTATAAAATTGCATGAAATTGAGATATGATATGACATAGATAGAAATTTTTATATATAAAAGTTTATTTTAGCATAACTTTTAAATTTTAATCTACAATTAAAATTTATTTAGCGTATAATATAATATTAAGGTTTAGATAAACTAAAAAGGGTAGGTGATATTGTTGTATAAAAGAGGAGATTTCCATTTACACACCACTGCATCTGACGGAAGATTATCTCCCAGTGAGCTTGTAAAAATGGCCGGCAGAAGGGGTATGGATATAATCGCCATAACAGATCATGATACAGTATCCGGTATGGATGAAGCCTTAGATGCTGGTAGAAAAATAAAACTCAAAGTTATTCCAGGAATAGAACTGTCTACTTTATGTTATGGAAAAAGTGTTCATATATTAGGATATTTTAAAGCAATTTCAAATATATCTCCTGAATTTAAAAATTTTTTACAGGAAATGAGTGAATATAGAAAAAAGAGAGCAAAAAAAATAGTAGATAATCTATATAAATTTTTTAATATAAAACTAGATTATCAAAGCATACTTGAAAATGCTCACAATATTGTTACAAGACCTCATATTGCACAGGCCATAATAGATTCTGGATATAATTATAATTTTAAGGATATATTTACGAATTTTATAGGCGATTCCTGTCCCGCATATGTCCCCACTAAGAAGCTTTCCACTGAAGATGGTGTGAAACTGCTTAAATCTTTAAATTCCGTGGTTGTTTTAGCACATCCAGTTCTCATAAAAGATGTCAATATGGAAACCCTACTTAAGCTTCCCTTTGACGGTATAGAGGCAATTTACTCCATGAATGCACCAAAAGATACAGAAAAGTTTATAAAATATGCTGAAAAATATAATAAAATAATAACTGCAGGTTCAGATTTCCACGGTTTACCAAGAAAAGACAGAGACGATCCCGAGCACTCTCATAGTATAGGTGAAGTTTATTTAGAGGAAAAAGATATAGAAATATTTTTAAATAAACTAAACACCTTAAATTAAAATAATCCATGTAATTACATCTGCAATTACACGAATTATTTTTTAATTTATATTATATTTCATTCAAAAAGACCGTATATCCCTTTACAGCTTCGTATATGTCTGCCTTGCTTGCTACCTCCCAAGGGGCATGCATATTATGAAGTGCTATGCCGCAGTCTATTACCTGCATATTGTATTCTGCCAGTATATATGCTATTGTTCCACCGCCTCCTTGATCCACTTTTCCAAGTTCTGCAGTTTGCCAGTACACATTATTTTTTTCCATTATATTTCTTATTTCAGCTATATATTCAGGATTTGCATCATTGCATCCCGATTTTCCCCTGGCTCCAGTATATTTATTAAAGACTATCCCTTTCCCAAGATAAGCCGAGTTGTTTTTATCCATGACAGAAGGATAATTTGGATCAAAAGCTGCACTTACATCTGAAGATAGCATTTTTGAATTGGTTAGAGCCCTTCTTACTTTTAAATCGCTGTACTTTCCGCAGAGATCTATGATTTCTGCCACCGTATTTTCAAAAAATCTAGACTGCATTCCTGTAGCTCCAACGCTTCCAATTTCCTCTTTATCAACTAAAAGAGTTACACAGGTTTTTTCAGGATTTTCTATTTTCATCATTGCCTCAAAGGAGGTATATGCACATATTCTATCATCGTGTCCATAAGCCATAACCATGCTTCTATCCAGTCCAAAATCCCTTGCAGCTCCTGCAGGAACTACCTCAAGTTCCGCGGATACAAAATCCTCTTCTTCAATATTGTATTTTTCATTCAACAACTTCAGTATGTTCTGTTTTACTCTGTTTTTGGCATCTTTATCCTTAATTGGAATACTTCCCACCAGTAAATTTAAATCTTCTCCTTCAACTACTTTATCTCCTTTTTTGTCCATTTGTTCTCTGGCAAGATGTATTAACAAATCGGATACGCCAAATACGGGATCAGTCTCTTTTTCCCCCAGTACTAAGTTGACCTTAGTGCCATCCTTTTTTACGACAACCCCATGAATGGCCAACGGAAGTGTAACCCACTGATACTTCTTTATTCCACCATAATAATGAGTGTCAAATAAAGCTAAATCCGTATCCTCGTAAAGCGGATTCTGCTTTAGATCAAGTCTTGGAGAATCTACATGTGCTCCAAGTATCCTCATGCCCTCCTCTATGTTTTTTTTCCCAATTACAAAGAGTGCCAGAGTCTTTCCTTTATTATTGGCATAAACTTTATCTCCTGGTTCCAGTGAAGCTTTTTTACCTCTTATATCTTCTATATTTTTATAGCCACTTTTTTCAGCTATTGACACAAATTCCGCTATGCATTCTCTTTCGGTTTTACATTTGGACATAAAATTCTTATACTCATCTGATAATTTAAAAAGTGATTCAAAATCCTTTTTTGAATATTTATCCCAGGCATATTTATATTTTTTAGTTAAATCCTTTGACACTATAATCTCTCCTATCTGTATTTATTTAGGATAAAAAACAAATTTTAATATTCATTATCAATCCTGTTTATTTTAAAGCCATCTTTTCCTTTTGAATATGCATATGAGGATTATGGCTATAAAAGTCATCATTATAATTACATAATGGCATCCATTTTCCACTTCCATAAAAGGTACTCCCTTTAAATTAGTACCATAAATACTGCTTATGAGGTTCAAAGGTAAAAATATAGTAGCTATAACAGTAAAAATTTTCATGAGTTCATTTGTTTTATTTGCTATCTCTGATTCAAAAGCTTCCCTTACCAGTGCCAAATCCTGGACCAGGCTTTCAAGGGAAATCATAAGCTTTTCTATTTTTTTACTTAAGCCTATAAAATATTTTATACTTTCTTTTTCAATAACAAGGTTGTCATTTATAGTTAAGCTGTCTCCTATATAAATCAGGGGACTTAAATACTTTCTTATTTTATAAACCTGTCTTCTTAAAGTTATCAAATTGTCTATCTGATCCTGCCTCGGGTTTTTCAAAATATTTATTTCGATTTTATCTGCCTCTACTTCTAGTTCGGATATTATATCATAATTTTTCATAACTATTCTGTCTAAAATGCAGTAAAGAAGTATACACACCCGGGGATTGTCTTTTAGCACAAAACAATTCTTCCAGCTATTTATGTCTTTTATTAAATTCTCCAGTATATCGATTTTGTCTTTGTATACAGTTATTATATAATTTCTACTTAGAAAAACATTCAACTCCCTGGATACCACTATTCTCTCTATATAATTGAGTACATTAAATATTATAAAAATATACCCGTTAAAAAAACTTATTTTTGATGCCTGGGAAAAACTTCTGCACTCATCTACAGTTTCCTCATCCACGGATATGAAATCATTTAATTTTTCAACCTCATCTACATGCAGAAGTATCCAATAATGACCGTTTACAAAATCAAATGATTCAGTAATCTCTTGAAAACCATTATCTATATCCAGTACCTTCATAAAAAAACACCACCAATAAAAACTAACTATAATTTACATGTAAATAGTTTCATCTTATATTAGTGTGTTAATTTAATCAGAAAATAATTCACTGCCCTTTCAAACAAATTGATTCACAGGCAAATTTAAAATAAAATTTAATCTGAAATAATATTGTCTATAGGTATATCATGTTCTTCTCTGGGAACCTTATCTAAAATCTGAAAACTGTATGCAAGGGCTATCTTCTTGGAATCCTTTCTAGTCATCTTTAGAAATCTGTCATAATATCCTCCTCCATAGCCTATTCTTCCTCCCTCTTTGTCAAAAGCAATACCTGGTATATAGCATAGATCTATTGTAGACTCATCCATCCTTAAATTTATATTTTCAGGCTCAAGTATTCCATAGGCACCACTTTTCAGTTCATTGAAATGGTTTATTTTTACCGCTATCATTCCCTTTTCCCTGGATATTGTCTTTGGAACAGAGACATTTTTGCCATCTCTTAGAGCCCTTTTTATAATTCTATGAGTATCAACTTCAGTTCCAAAACTGACGAATATAAATAAATTTCCAGCTTTCCGATATTCTTCACTTAGTAAAACTTTTTCAAATATTATATTGTCCAATGCCCTCTTTTTAATTTCAGGCATACTATCTCTTTTTTCTTTGATTTTTTTTCTGATATCTTCTTTATTCATCTGCATGGTCTTTTTTTCTCCAACTCTTTTATTCTCTTGCTGATTACATCTACTGGAGTTATGCTTGACATAAGACTATATCTGTAATTTGCTGCGGCAGCTTCAACTATGACAGCCAAATTTCTTCCAGGCCTTATAGGAACCTTTAGCTTTCTCACAGGAACATTTAAAATATTCATGTATTCCTTGTCTATTCCAAGCCTGTCGTAATTCTCATCTTCCTTCCACTGCTCCAGATATATTACAAGGTTGACATTTTTGGTCTTAAGTACAGAACTCAACCCATAAAGTGCAGGGACATCAATAATTCCCATTCCTCTAACTTCTATCATTCCCGCTGTAATATATGGTGAAGTCCCGTGAAGTACTCCATTTATCTGTTTTATATCCACTGCATCATCCGCTACTAACCTGTGTCCTCTTTTTATAAGTTCCAGCGCAGTTTCACTTTTGCCTATTCCACTCTCACCAGTTATAAGTATACCTATGCCGTATACATCCACTAACACCCCATGAAGCCTGGTTTCAGGTGCCAGCTTATCATCCAAATAGTTCATCAGTTTATTTATGAATCTCGTCGATATACTATCAGTTCTAAGTATCCATCTTTTATTAGAAAGGGCACTTTCTAAAAATTCTTTATGTGGTGGTAAATTTCTAGTAATTATAGTACAGGGATTATAAAATTCAAAATATTTTTCCAATCTTTTTTTCCTGAGTTCTGACTGCATCGCATCTAAGAAACTCCATTCAGCTTTACCCACTATCTGAACTCTTTTATTTGCATAATAATTGTAAAATCCGCTGAATTGAAGTCCTGGTCTATTTATATCACTTTCAGTTATTTTATTTATTTTGTCTCCTTTAGTTATAACTTCCAAATTCAAGTCCTCTATAATATCTTCTACCGTTACTGGCATTTTATCACCCCTTAGTTGGATCATCTAGTCTTTATTTTCCATAAGTTTTTTTGAATTGTCAACCTCTGTTACGGTTAAATCATTTTGAAGTTTATTGAAGGTGATTTTTTTCTTAATAAAATAGGATACTAAAACAAGAGCACCCAAAAGAGCCGAAGCCAGAACAAAATTTAAAGAATTTATATTTTGTGACTTATCTCCTAAATTTATAAATACAAATACCCCGGGTATTATCCCTATTGTAGTGGCTATAAGAAAATCTTTGAATTTTATTTTAGAAAGGCCGGCTCCATAACTTATTATATCAAAAGGCACCAGTGGTATCAATCTCAATATAAATACTATTAAGAAGCCCTCTTTTTCAACTCCGTCTTGGAACCATTTTCCCCTGCCCCTGACCAATTTATTTACTATATCCTTTCCCAAAAACCTGGCTATATAAAAAGATAGAGCTGCTCCTAAAACAGCCCCAATAATAGTATATATCATACCATAGAACACTCCAAAAACCATTCCGCTGGCTATGGCAAGTAAAGCATTGGGAAAAAGTGTAAGAGGTACAAAAGTAAACATTATTATATAAACTACAGGTGCAAGCATCCCAAAAGAACTTATATAAGCTTTTATGTTAGAGGCACTGCATTTATGCAGCAGGTCGCATTTAAAACATATCACTGCGGCAGATATAATTAAAATTGCAATCAGTATTTTCAGCAATATAGTTTTCTTTTTGTTCAAATCCTATATCCTCCTCTCATGATTTTATATCTATTCATCCAACTTTTATAAAGGCTTGTTTTGCCAGGTACCTCACGTTTGGAATCCCACTTACCTCCAAATATTAAATTCAAAAGGTGCAGAGACTTTTTCCCTCCCATAGACATGGATTCTCTACAGCTGGCACAATACGTAAGTAAATAATCGGTGCTGCCGGAGTTGGCTGTATCTTCCATAACCTGCATGGATATATCTGGATTCGTTGTAGAAACCATTCCTCCCATACCGCAGCAGTGAGTATGTTTTCCATAATGCAGTGATTCCACTACTTTATATCCAAGTTCATCTACAATATATCTTACGCTGTTTTGAATATCTTCCCTATACCTAGTTACACATGAATCCTGAATTGAAAAGACTATATCACTGCTCTTTCCTATACCTTTTGCCTCCTGAGGTAGTCCAATTTTTGCCAGCAGGTTCCAAAGTGAAATTATATTTTGATTCAATCCGCATTCTTTAAGAAGTAAAAAACAGGACTGGCAAGCTGTAACTATCTCTAGAGCACCGGAAGAATCTGCCATTCTTTTTAATTTTGTAATTTTCTGCTTGTAACTTTCCTCCTCCCCGATAATTTTGGAAGGCTTTCCGCAGCATTCTATAATCATTGCTGTCTCGGGAAAATCTTTTTTGAGGTATTCAAGAGTTTTGAATACAAGCTCTGGATTATAAGCACAAAGACTGCATCCAGGCATAAAGAGCCTTTTAATCTTTTTATGGGATTCATCTCCCAAAATACCGCTAAAAAATCTTGAAAAACTTAATGTTTGATGCATATGCACGGATCTATGGCCTTTCATGGGAGATACTCCTCCGTTATTTTCCACTGCATATTTTCTGATATTCATAAATACATCACCCAAATCCAAATTCTCCGGGCATACTGATTTACAAGTTTTACACATGCTGCAGGAATAAGGTATATATAAATTCATACTTTTTTCTTCTACTGCACTTTTAAATAGAGATCTGGGATTTTTACAAAAATATCTAAGCATCTCACATTGTTTCATGCATGCACCACATTTTACACACCTATTTCCTGTGCTTTTCAACTCATTTAAAATATTTTCATCCAATTCAATGGGCTTATTTACCATAAATTCACCTCTAGATTTTTCAGAAAATCCAAACTTAGGTATTCCTCTATCTTTTTCAATGTATCCTCGTTCTTTATATTCTTTTCCGGATTCTTATATTGAATCCATGCATAGGCACACCAGGAAAGTGCCCTTAGATACAGATAAGGTTTATATAGATGTACTCTCTCCTTTATATCTCTTTTGCCATTTTTCAATTTGCCTTCGTATATAGTGAGAAATTCATTTATTTCTTCTTTGCTAAAAAGATAAGATGATTTCCACAATGTAGTGGTTTTTGCCAGAAATTGAGTTAAATCCTGACAGGGATCACTTATAACTGGTTTTTCCCAGTCTATAAGATAATACTCTTTCCCACCTATAATAAAATTATTTGAGTTGACCTCCGTATTATTTATCACATGCCATTTGTCATCCATGAAATATTTCTCCCTATAACTATTATCTTCAGCCTTTTGCAAAAACTTATAGAAGAAATTTTTTTGTTCTCTATTGACTAGAGGAGATGACATAAAATCTTTAAGCCATTTTTTAGATTCCAGTACTCTGCTGGAAAAAATTTTGTCTTCCACTATAAAAATTTTTTCATCATCTTCACTTAAGTCTATAGAGTGAATCCTGCCAAAAATATCTGCAGCTTTTTCTAGATCCCTTTTATAATTTAAAGGTACACCTTCTAGGAATTCCATAATTAAAATTCCATAATTCAAAAGTTTTCTACTATCATCTACATAATATACTTCAGGCGTAACTCCGCTTACTTTAAGTCTTTTAAGTGCATTGAATTCATATAAAATCTGATGTTTAAGCTCTAATTGACTCCCTGTATTTACTCTAAACACATATTTTTTATTTCCATATTTCAGTATGTAATTTATATTATATTCTCCCTGTGCCAAAAAATTAATGGAATAGTTTCCATCTATGCCTATTTTCCTCAATTCCTTATTTTTATTTATGTAATCCTCTATTTTATATATTAATTTATCTTTTAACATATTAACTCCTTTTAAATATAACAAAGCTAACTATTTGTATTGATTTTGATTTTGTGGTATTTACTAAATAAGATGTCATTTATAAATTTGTAGGTATTTTGAGGAAAAATTTCCCACTTTATAGTTCTGTCCTTCATCTTATCCCTAAATTTCATTAAATCCTCTTTAGTATCTATATCACAACATTTACATGTAAATCCAACTGTTATATTATTTCTATTTGCAATATCTATAGTACCCTCAATCACTGACTTTTTTCCCCAGTTTATGCTGCTTGAAAATATTTGTGAATTTCTTTTTTTCATACCTATCAAGTAGTATCCTCCATCCTCTGTCGGCCCCAGACATAGATCCTTATCTTCCAATACAGAAAAGGCTCTGGCTATATTGGATGGCTGTATTTCTGGTATATCAGTTCCTATCAAAGCTACTTTTTTATATCCTTTGTGCAGTACAGTATCTATGGCATTGTCCATTTTATCTCCCAAATCACCCCCAATTTGAGGGAATGTATCAATATACTCTGGAATCATATCCTTCATGTAAGATAAATCTTCTTTTGGAGTATATGTAAGGTATATATCCGTGTCATTGACCAAACTACTGCACACTTTGAAAATATCCATTAAAAATTGGATATGAAGTTTGGCACATTCTCCGCCTGTTAAAATTTCCATCAATCTAGTTTTGGTTTTACCTGGAATAGGTACCCTTGTCATAAGTATGAGTGCATTCATCCATACTCCTCCTATACATTTCATTTAATTTTTCTGATGAAACACCCAGAAAATACAGTATCCTGAGTTTATGCATTAATATATGGGTTTTAATAGGACCACTTTTTTTAAATCTTCTTGCAGAAGTTCCAATGCCATATCTGAGCAGCTTCATTTTTCCTATTTTCCTTAATCTCAATGATATTTCTAAATCTTCCATAATATCTATGTCCGCATATCCTCCTAATTTTTCAAATACATCTTTTCTAATGAACATTCCCTGATCCCCGAAATATATTCCAAGTTTTCCTGCTCTAATATTTGAAGTAGTGGATATGTATCTCATAAATAGTGTATTGCAATCATAAAAATAAAGGGAAAACCCTCCTCCTATAATTTCATCCTCTTCAATAGCTTTTTCTATGTAGTCAATTGAATTAGGATCTACAATTGAATCTGCATGTAAAAACCATAGTATATTCCCTCTAGCATATTTTGCACCTTCATTCATCTGCCTTGCTCTTCCTCTGTCACCAGACAGTACCTTTGCACATTTTCTCACTGTTGACACAGTATTATCTGTACTCTCTCCATCTACAAAAATTATCTCTTTTTTTCCCTTCACTTTTTCCAACATTGTTAAAAATGCTTTTATATTTTTACCCTCATTTAATACAGGAATTACTATTGAAACCATTTTAATCACCAAATCAAAATTGTACTTCTTATTTTAATTATAACTTTTTTGTATACAGAACCCTAATTATTATAGCTATTTAAAATACTTATAGTAAGTTATATTATTATTTCTTATCAAAATTTATTATCTGCTATTAATATATGCAAAAAACTTTTAGACATTATTTTATTTTAGTAAATTTTTCCATAACACTTTATACCAATATATACAGACACATTTTTCTTTTTTCCACATTTTCTCCACAGAATAATCCACACCTTATCTACAGAAATTATGTTTATTTTTGTAATATACTGTATTTTATTGGCTAATAAAAGATATGTTTATTTTATTATTATCTGGTAAAATATAAGAGGAGTAAAGTTACCTTATGGGGGAATAGCGATGAAAAATGATTTAGCAAATTTAGATATCGAGATAAATAATCTAAAAGAAACTCTATATCTGCTGATGAAAAACAGTAATCTTACAGACGAAACAGTAGTTAAATGCAGTGAAAAACTGGACAAGTTAATTTTAGAATACCAGAGGAAAAACACTTTTGGTTAGATATTTTTAATTTTATAAACTACATATTCATTTCATTTAAATTTTAAAAGTTCTATTCCTTGGACTTGATTTTAAAAATCTATATAACTTTTTACTATAATAAAAATAGGGGGCTGAGCCCCTGCTTCTAAAACTAAAGTTAGAAATTCATCTATAAACCCATCTATTTTTTAAATTTTTCTCATAAGGTTGGTTTATTTATAAAAACTGTCAATAATCTTTGATATTTTGCCTGAGTAAAATATGTACTCCATGTGAAGGGCTCTAGTGAGAGCTACGTATAATATCTTCTTATCCAATTCATTTTCGGTATAATTTTCTTCATTGCAATTGTAAATTATAGTACAGTCAAATTCCAGCCCTTTTGTCATATAGGAGGGAATTATCATTCTATCTTCTTTCAATACATTATCATTTTCTTTGACTAAATTCCAATTGTAAGCACTGTACTTTTTTAAATAATCTCTGATTTTTTTACATTGGACAGAAGTTTTTCCTATAATGGCTATAGTTCTTTTATTACTGTCATGAACTTTTTTCACTATTTTATCTAAACTTTTACTGAAATCTCTATTGTTTATAAATTTAAGTATTTTAGGAGAATACCCATGTCTTAAAACAGGTACTGCCGGTATTAGATTACTTTTTTGAAGTTCAAGTATCTTATTGGCAAATTCTATTATTTCTACTGTAGAACGGTAGCTTTGAGTCAGCTGAAAATATCTTGTGTTGACTCCAAAGATATCCTGTATAATATCATTCCAGTCGGATATACTTCTATAATCATATATACCTTGGGCAAGATCTCCCACTATAGTCATAGAGCCGCCTGTACTTATTTCCCTTAAGACAGTCATTTCAAAACTGCTGTAATCTTGAGCTTCATCCACAACCAGATATTTAAACCTGAACTTTTCAGGTATTCCATCTATTTTGAATTTCAAATAGCAAAGAGCTGCTAAATCATCACTATCAATTACATTATTCTGTTTATTTGCCTGTATTTCATTCACGAGGTTGTTCCAGCGATTCCTGGAAACTTCTTTACTTATGATCCTTTCAAATACATCCTTGTCCGTTAGAAATTTTTCATAGAGCTTAGATGTATCGACTTCAGTCCACCTATTGAAATAATCCTCAAAATTTTTCTCCGATTGAATTATTATATACTCTTTCTTTTTATCTCTTTCATCGTAGATAAATCTAATTTTATTTCTCCTACCTGCACTGTCTTTCATAGTTTTTTTTAATCTGGCAATTTTATAATCGTATAGAAAATCTATTTTATCCATTATTTTATGTATTTTATCATCTATCTTTAACTCGAAATATTTTTTTATCTTATATTTTTTTTGATTTTCAGGCAAATATTTCATATCCTTCGTGTATAGCCTGTGTATTTCTCTGCTGTCAAATAAAATATAATCATCTACTTTTATATCACTTATATCTAAATCCTTTTCCCCAATATATTTTATGTAATCATCAATTAATTTCCTGTATAAAATACTTCCTCTTATACGGCTGTTGTAGATCATGTTTTTTTTAGAAAAACATTGTTTATTTTCAAGTATATCTGCCAATTTCTTATCTTTGGTATATATTTTACATTTAATGTGCAGTATTTTACTGCACAGTTCTTCAAAAGTCATTTGCTTTACATTGTCTACTCCCAGATCCGGAAGTACATCTGATATATAACTTAAAAAAAGCTTATTGGGAGCTATAACCAAAACGTCTTTTCCGCCTAGTTTATCTTTATATCTGTAGAGTAAATATGCCAGCCTATGAAGGGCCACTGTAGTTTTACCGGAACCTGCAGTTCCCTGAAATATAAGAGTGGTATTTTTTTCTGCTCTTATTATATCGTTCTGCTCTTTCTGAATGGTTGCCACCACATCTTTGAGCCTGTTATTCACACTTTGATTTAAATTTACTTTTAGAAATTCATCTACCAGTGGGTTGCCCTCTTCATTGTCAGATTTAAGTAATATCTCGTTTACTCCATCATCAAAGGCATCTTTTAAATTACCATTTTCAATCAAAAATTTCCTCTTTAAACTGAGTTTTCCACTTATCACTCCAACAGGAGACTTGTAAAATGTATCTCCTTCTACACCACTGTAATATAAATCCGCCAGGGGAGCCCTCCAATCAATTACTTTTTCATCTCCATTTTCTACATCTCCAAGCCCAAATTTGCCTATATAGAAAGTCTCTTTTTCGCTCTTGTATTCTCTAAAATCAATTCTTCCAAAATAAGGTTTTTCTTTGCTTTCTTCGTATTTTTCAAGACTTTTATGGGTGATATTATAAAGTTTTTCCTTTGTATCCAGTTCTTCATTATACTTTCCCCTAGACTGCTTCCTCAAGTCCTCTATACTCATCTTTAATTTTTTGTCATTTTGCTGTATATTTTTTATTTCTGATTCCAACCATTTTAAAGTGTCCTTCAAATGTTCCTTTTCAATTTCCATTTCACTAGAATCTATAGACATAGTATCCCTTCTCCCACTCCTGTACTTACTGTATAAGATATTATATAAATTTTATATTTAACATTATAACATGTCAGAACCACAAGAAGGAAATATTACAAATCTCTTTTTACTAAGTTAGGACATTTTCTTATATTTGCGCAAAAGAATAAACTGTTGAATAATCAAACATTCAGCAGTTCATTCTTACTCTAATTATATTCTCATTGTTTGAGTCTAAATCCTTTTGAGACTAAAGCTTCTCGAAAGTGCTCCCAGAATGCCAAGAGAAATAGCTCCATCTATCATATGATGAATAAGTGTACCAACTCCTACTACTATGAGTACCTTGTACATAGTAAACCCGAAAGGTATTACTGCTATGGCCTCAAGTACTCCGTGAATAGGCGCTGTAAGCACTATGATCTTTTTAAAAGATATTCCTTTTTTAAGCATAAATGCACCTGCCAATCCAACAAATATATGACTGGCTGCCCTTGCTGCTATTACAAGAGGCGAAGTAACTAAAAATCCTATTACAGATCCTATCCCCACCATTACTGCTGCAAAAGGTCCTAAAAACATCGACATAAACATAGGTACATGAGCAGCCAAAGTAGCGCTAAAAGGCCCAAATTGTATTTTTAAAATTCCAAAAGCTGTTGGTATTACAATTGCCAGAGCTGTTAGAAGCCCTGAATAAGTAAGTTTTTTTATATTATTCATTTTTCTCCTCCAAATTAGTGTATATACTCTTATATATACACTAATAATATAATAGTTAACTCAAAATGTAAAGCTATTAAATCTAAATTGATCCTTTTATGAAATAAATGTATAATTTATTTATTGGCGATTAGATTAATAGGGAGGTAATAATTTGGCAATAAGAAAAATATTGCAATTTGGAGATAAATTGCTGAATAGAGTTAGCAGACCAGTGAAAGAAATAGACGATGAAATTCTGAAAATTATAGAAGATCTTAAGGATACTTTAAATAACAGTCCTGACGGTGTTGGTCTCGCTGCTCCTCAAATAGGAATACTTAGGAAAATTGTAGTTATAGACTTAAAAAAAGAGGATTCTAAGCCTATAATTTTAATAAATCCTAAAATAATCAAAAAAACAGGCAGACAGGAAAGTGTAGAAGGATGCCTGAGTTATCCAGGATATGAAGGAGTTGTGATAAGGCCAAAAAAAATCTTAGTGACAAGTGAGGATATAGAGGGCAATGAATCGACTTATAAAGTTGACGGAATTGTATCCAATGTATTTTGCCATGAAATAGATCATTTGTTCGGCATTTTGTATACAGACAGGACAAAAAAAGTATATAAGGTAAAAGATTCAGATTAATATAATCGGGCAAAAAAATGAGGCTGTCCTATTTTAATACCTTAGGGCAGCTCAATTCATATCCAGTCTAAAAATAATTAGAGATATCTTACGGATATTCCCTTCGATCCAAATAGATTTCCAATTAAAGGCAGCTTCGCTTTTTCATATATGAGTACTTCTTCCTCCATTTCAAGTCCTCTTTCCACATATACATTTATACCCTTATAGTTGTACCTATTAAATATTTTATTGCTTCCTTTAAAATCACTTGAAAATTCTACAGTTATCTCCCGTACTTCCATAGCACAGCATCCTCCGGATGTAGAAACAGTTTTAACTACAAAATCTCCGCCTTTTTCTCTTGCATATTCAAGGGCTCTGTCATCAATAGTCAAGTTCATAATATCAACTCCTTCATTATTTAAATATGGCCGAAAAAATATAATTCCCTTTTTCCGTCAAATACTACATATCCATCTTCTTTTTCTATAAGGGAGCTTTTCAAGAGCTTTTCTATATTTATAGAAAATTTTTCAAGATAATAATTCTTCGATACCGCTATATCCTTATCCTGTATTTTTTGCTTTATAAGTTTTTCTCCATATTTATCCCTATATCTCAATAAAAAATCTGGAAGCCATCGTTTTTTATTGAACTTAAGATAATCATATTTTATTATCTCATTTAATTCAATATTTTTTTCCTTTAAATACTGTTCTTCAAATTCAACAAACACCTTATAATATTCTGCTGATGATATATTTCTAGTTAAATATCCACTATTATAAAAAAACATTCCCAATTCATAATAAAAGTCAAAGGCAGTTTTAAACTTAGTTGCAAAATAATTTAGTATATGTGTAAACTTTCCAGAATTATAGTACTTATCTACCATCTTCTCTATTCTTTTTAATACAACTAGTTCTTCATAACTTATGTTGTCTGTTTTTAAAACCTCATATGGGGCATAAGGAGAATGCACAATTCCCAAATTTTTTGCATCTTTCCTCAGGTCAGATCCCTTTAAAAGTTTTAAAAATCCAAGCTGAATTTCTTCTGGCTTCACAGAATACACATCATTGAATGATTTTTTAAAGGAACTAAAATCCTCTCCCGGAAGTCCTGCTATTAAATCAAGATGCTGTTTTACATTGTGGTTTTTTTCTACTTTTTTCACTTTTCTCTTTATTTCTTGAAACTCAACATGTCTGTTTATATTATTTAGAACCCTGTCATTTGTAGTTTGAACTCCAACTTCAAGTTGAATTCTTCCTGCAGGAGCCCTTTGAAGTAATTCTATTTCATCTTCTGTAAGGATGTCTGCCGAGATCTCAAAATGAAAGGTAATATCTGTATCTGCATCTATTATAAACTTCCAGAGTTTCATAGTAAATTCATGGTTGCAGTTAAAAGTCCTGTCTACAAATTTTATAAGTTTTATATTTTTTCTCATTAAAAATTGAAGTTCTGCTTTCACTCTCTCAATATTCAGAAATCTGACACCTGCAGTAGTTGAAGATAAGCAGTATTTACAGTTAAAAGGGCATCCCCTGCTGGATTCGTAATATATTATCTTATTTTGAAAATCCTCTTTCGCTTTATAGGGAAATACTATTCTGTTCATGTCTATTAATTTTCTATATCCATTTAAAATTATTTTGTTATTCCATTTAAAACAAAGTCCATTTATATTCTTAAGCTTTAAAAAATCTGTTTCACTATTTTCTCTACCTGAATTCCTGAAATTTTCTATCTGAAATTTTACAAATTCGCAGTAAGTTTCTTCTCCCTCTCCTATGATTACATATTCTCCCGCAGCATCTTTTAAAAATTTACAGCTGTCATAGGAGACCTCCGGACCTCCATATAGAATCTGGATTTTAGGATCAACAAGCTTAATCAGCACAGCCAGAGATTTGATATACTCTATATTCCATATGTAACAGGAAAAAGCTACTATGTTAGGTTTCTCACTTATGATCTCCTCTAAAACTCTCTCCAGTATATCATTTATTGTAAACTCCCTTACAACACAATCATAATCAAGTTTCTTGGTATAAGCCATTAAATATCTTACTGCCAAATTACTGTGAATATATTTTGAATTCAATGCAGTCAGTAATATCTTCATATGAGTTTCCTATTTACCTCCAAATCACCATAGTTTTCTAATAGGCATCACAAATTACAATTTAGAATTTCGTTTCAAACTAGACAATATTTTTTTCTTGGCCTTTATATAGTAAATTCCATCCGAATTTCTAAAATCTAAAACCTTAAAATAATCTTCCAGCAGTTTTAAAGTATTTTCTTTAGAACTATTTTTTAAAATATTAAAATCCCTTATTTTTATTTTCTTAAGTTTTCCTCCAGGTACTGCTATTTTTATATCTCCGCAAAAAATTTTATTATATCCCTTGTCTATATCCCATATATGCAAAAATCCATTTTTATTCAAATATCTATGTATATTCATTATAAAATTTTTCTTTTTAAAATTAAAGCAGAGTTTGTCAAAAGAAAATAACAGTATACAATTATCATAGTAGTCCTCCGTTATATTTTTCCGTTCATCTTTTCCACTTATATATTCAACATTTATGTTATCGTTAAATTGCTTATATACATTATATACTATGCCCTGATTGTCAAGACCTACATCCAGTAAATTTCCCTTAAATATTTCATTTTCCATATTTATAAATACATTTCTATTCAATCGAATCACTATCCTTTATGAACATATAGTAAAAAATATAATAAAATACATAATATGCTATATACTTACTATATATGTTCTGTAAAAGGAAAAAAAATCCTCCAATCTATGGAAGAATTTTTAAATTTTCTATTTCATTGAAATATTTAAGCATAAAGCCTGCTGTAGTCCTCTCAGCTTCTTTTATAATAATCATGGATATCTTACCGTATCTTTCCTCTCTGGACTCTACATTTCTGTTTTTTATATAGGTGCTGTTTGCCATTATAGCATTGTTCTTTATAAAATCATCTACTTTATCGTATATTATGGGTTCCTCTTCTGTAGTAAAAGAATAATCTGTCATAAGCTTTCCTATTATCCAGAGTTCAAATTTTCTATGACTGTTTAAAAGTTTATTGTTTACATGATGTGGGACTGTAACATCCTGAACAAGATGGCAGGATGCTCCAAAATAAAATAAAGCCCTTTGAATTTCTCTATCTTTCAGAAATTGTAATGATCTATTATAATATTTCTTGCATTCTGTCAGTGCATCTGAAAACCCGTATAGTCCTCTGCCTCTAGTTATATGATAAAAATGATTTGAACTCTTAAAATCTTGATCTGCCCAGGTAACTCCTATATTCAAAGCCTTTACGTATTTTTTAAAAAACTTATATTCTTCCGTATATCCATTGATCTTTAATATTTCTATAGCCTGTATAATTATGAACTTATGAACAGTACAATTTGTCTTCATGATCTTTTTCTTAAGTGGATTTACTGCAAGGAATATACCTTTAACAGCATTTCCATAAGTTTTTTCAATTCTACGCTTCATCCAATAATAATCTCCTCTTTAAATATATTAATGCACTTTCAAGAATTTTGATTCTTTAAAATGAATATAATTCCGAGTATCACCGTTAAAAGTAAATATAGGTAAATGTTTTTATTTACTTCCGGCTTTACATTAATTTTGCCTCTTTTTATACTATATAAATATCCACTCTCTCCGTCAAGTGTTAACAATGACTTATCATATATCTTTATGCTGGAAATTTTAGAAATATCCTTAAATTTAACTTCTGCTAAAGGGGAACCTGCTCCCCGAAAACTATAGATTATATTATCTGAATTATCATAAAAGAATATACAATCTCTTGATTTTAAATCTCCATTTGAATCTACAGCTAAAGTTCCTAAAGTGCCTACACTTTTATGCTGATACAGTGGAGCCGGAGGATTTGTGCTTGGGTGGTTGTCAAGTATGAACTGCAGTGGTGAACTCTTGACACTCTTGAATTTTGGAGAAGTAACTGGATCACCTCCGCTGTAATCCGGCCATCCATACCATATACTTTTCTCTATATCATATATATAATCCGTATCTCCTATAACAGGCCTGCTCCCTCTATTTTCCATACCTCCAACACTGCATATAAGTTTATTATTACTTGTAAAATCCATACCGCCTATATTTCTTATCCCCCAGGCAAAAGTTTCACTGCTGTCGTTTTTTATATTATATACTATTACGGAGGCATTTCCTGGAAAATGCTGTGGCACTATCTGCCCCTTTAAGCTCTTTGTATTATAACTTTGAAATGCCCCTCTCTTGTACTTGCCAAAATTAATTCCCCTCAAGGTTATATCCTCTGGTGTCACATCATGGACATAGAAATTCTTCTTAACCCATTTGTTGTCATCCCCCACTACAGCTGAATTAGTTGCAGCCCCTATGGATACATATATATATTCCCCTCTTACTTTTAATAAGCTGTCTTTATAATCTCCATAATTAGGGAGATTATCTAAAAGAACTGTATTTTTATTTTGTTTCATGTTATAGCAATATATTTTATCTTTTGAAGAATAATATAGGTTATTTTTAAAATAGTCTATACTGTGAATATCCAGCTCAGGATCTTTGAATATATCATAACTCTTTCCATTTTCTTTTATAATCTGTATTTTATTTCTATATGCTATGTAATAATTATTCTTTTCATCCACTGTGAAATCAACTGAGTTCTTTAGCCCACTATATTTCAAACTACAGCTTAGAGCGTTGTCTTTCAACTCCACCTGAATTTTGGGATGTGTTTTATCAAAATAAAATTGAATTGCAAAAACTGATGCAGATATAAGCACAAGCATTGATAAAACTTTCAATAATTTTTTCATAAATATAATACTCTCCTCAAATATAGATCCTAAAATATTATATTAAAAAAATTTTCTGCATATGAATGTTTATTTAGAAAGAATACTACAATAATTTGTATGTTATAATTTCGGAAAATTTCACCATGTTACCACCTCTAAAAAATAATTCTAAGCCTCAATAAAAAAATTATTAAAGCTTAGAATTATTCAAATTAAATTAATTTTTAATTTACAGAATTGAGAGCTCTGTTTTGGACAGCCAGCGCGGCTTCTTTGAAAGCTTCATTTATGGTTGGATGAGCATGTATTGTAGTTATAACTTCATCTGCAGTGGCCNCAAATTAAATTAATTTTTAATTTACAGAATTGAGAGCTCTGTTTTGGACAGCCAGCGCGGCTTCTTTGAAAGCTTCATTTATGGTTGGATGAGCATGTATTGTAGTTATAACTTCATCTGCAGTGGCCTCAAGCCTCAGTGCAAGTGCAGCTTCCCCTATGAGATCCGTGGCCCTGGGTGCCATGATGTGAACACCAAGGATTTCTTCTGTTTTTCTATCCGAGATTATCTTTACCATTCCATCCGTCTCCTTAGATATCACGGCTTTCCCATTGGCACCCATGGGGAAAATACCTACTTTGTAGTCAATTCCTTTT
>NZ_JBHMIY010000027.1:0-58019 GCF_042436595.1 Clostridium sp. MT-14 | reverse complement strand
AATCCACCTTATTCCAAAAAGTGCCGACACATTCATAAAAACTAAGTCCCACAATCCGATTTTGTTTTTCATTTTTGTCCTCCTTTGATACATGTGTATTTCACAATATTTATAATAATTTATATTAAATACCAAAACTTTATTTAAAAGTAGCTTGCAAGCAATAATTCATTTCATACCATTTATGCAGTTAACAGTATATCACCTGAAAACGTTTCTGTAAATACTTTTTTCTATATATCTGAAATAAATTTCATTTATACAAAAATTATATAGTAAATTTTTATTTTTTAAAATTTTTTTATATATATAAAAAAAATTTTTCATCTATTCAAAAATTACTATGTACAAAAATTTTTTTGTATAATATAATGATATTAGAAATTGTTAAACAATCTACAATTTTAATATAAAAATGGAGTGACTTAATTTGAATTTAGATATTGGCGAAAAAATAAAGGAATTGAGAACTAAAAATAATTTAACTTTAAACGATTTAAGTTCAAGAACCAACTTATCCATTGGCTATTTATCCCAATTGGAAAGAGGCTTAACAAGCGTGGCTATTGACACATTGGACAATATTGCTAAAGCTTTAGGAGTTACAATATACTATTTCCTGAGCAAGCCTAAAAACAAGAAAAATTTTATTCTGAGAAGTTATGAAAGAGAGGTACTGGAGGTAGAAAACAATCGAATCATACAGATTCAATTGACAAACGATATAGAGGGGAAAAATTTACTTCCAAGAATTTTTGAAATACTTCCAAGCAGCAGCGATGAAGAAATAACTTCATATCCGCATATTGGCGAAGAATTTGTATACGTACTGGAGGGAATTTTAACCTTATTGATCGATAAAGAAAGATATGAATTATTTCCCGGAGACAGCGCTCATTACAGCTCAAATCGCGAACATAACTGGACAAATAATACCAACAGAATCGTAAAAATATTGACAGTTCATACCCCAAACCTTTTTAAAAAATAATTATCAAATTAGGAGGTGAATTACTTGACATCAGGTACTATTTTCAATATACAGAAATATTCCATTCACGACGGCCCTGGAATTCGTACTACGGTCTTTTTCAAGGGATGTCCTTTAAAATGCTGGTGGTGCCACAACCCTGAAAGTCAAAACACAAATCATGAAATAATGTTTTTTGAAGAACGATGTACTGTTTGTGGTAAGTGTATTAAAAAATGTCCTCAGAATGCAATTAAAATAAATAACAATTTTCCCGAAATCGATAAATTCAAATGCACTCTATGTGAAAAATGTGTAGATTTTTGTCCAAATAAAGCCAGAGAACATGTTGGCAGAAATATTACATCAAACGAGCTTATAAAGGAAATTGTAAAAGATGAAGTTTTTTATGAACAATCCGGTGGAGGCGTTACTTTTTCTGGAGGAGAACCACTTATGCAGGTGGATTTTCTGGATGATATACTCAAAAGATGCAAAGACAGGGGAATTCATACTGCAGTAGATACCAGCGGCTATGCGCCATGGAAAAGTTTTGAAAGAATAGCTTCAAAAGTCGACTTATTCCTATATGACATAAAGATTATGGATAACGAAAAACATAAAAAATATATTGGAGCTGAAAACGATATTATACTCAAAAACATTGAAAATCTTTCCAATATGGGATGTAATATATATCTTCGAATGCCTATAATAAAGGAAATCAACGATGATAATGACCATATAGAAAAAACAATAAAACTACTATCAATCATAAATGTAGAACAGGTAAACCTGCTGCCCTATCACAAGATAGGAATGGATAAATACAGAAGACTAAAAATGAATTACAAATTATCCGGCATGGAGAAACCTTCTGACGAAAGGATGGAGGAAATAAGCCAAAAATTTAAGAAAGCTGGAATAAAAATCAAAATAGGAGGTTGATTGATTATGATGACTGAAAGAGTAAAAAAACTCAGACAAGAAAGTTTGAATGCTGTGCCAAGGATCTCTATGGAAAGAGCTCAAATTGAAAGTGACGTTTATAAAAAGTATGAAGGGAAAGTATCCATACCAGTACTCAGAGCTCTAGTCTTAAAAGAACTAATGAGTAAAAAGAAGCTCTGCATCAATAAAGGCGAATTAATAGTTGGAGAAAGAGGAGAAGCGCCAGCAGCCACTTATACCTATCCTGAACTGTGCTGCCATACCTTAAAGGATTTTGATATAATGAATATACGTGAAAAAATATCTTTTAAGGTAAATGAGGAAGACAAAAAGATTCAAAAGGATACCATAATTCCATATTGGGAAAAAAGATCCATGAGACATAAAATTTTAGACAGCATGACCGATGAATGGAAGGACTGCTATGCTGCAGGAATGTTCACTGAATTTATGGAACAGAGAGGTCCTGGGCATACTGCGGGAGATGACAAAATATATAAAAAGGGATTTCTGGATTTTAAAAATGACATCAATAGAGCCATAAATAATCTCGATTTCTTCAATGATGACGAAGCATTGGACAAGAAAAACCAGCTGGAGGCTATGAGCATAGCTTGTGATGCAATAATGATTCTGGGTCAGCGTTATTCTGAATATGCTGCAAAACTGGCAGAGGAAGAAAAAGATCCCCTGAGGAAACAGGAGCTTCTTGAAATTTCAAAGGTATGTCAGCATGTACCTGCCAATGCCCCCAGGACATTCTGGGAAGCTTTGCAGATGTACTGGTTTGTGCACCTATGTGTTATATCTGAACTGAATCCCTGGGATGCATACAACCCTGGAAGATTGGATCAGCATTTAAATCCATTTTACGAAAAAGGTCTTGAAGAAGGAACCTTGACCAGAGAAAGTGCAAAAGAGCTGCTGGAATGCTTCTGGGTAAAATTCAACAATCAGCCGGCACCTCCAAAAGTGGGTGTAACCTTAAAGGAAAGTGGGACCTACACAGATTTTGCAAATATAAATGTAGGAGGAGTAACAGTAGATGGTAAAAGCGGCGTAAATGATGTAAGTTATCTTTTACTGGATGTAATAGATGAAATGCGACTTCTTCAACCAAGTTCAAACGTTCAGATAAGTAAAAAAAGCCCCCAGAAATTTGTAAAAAGAGCTTGTGAAATTTCCAGAAAAGGCTGGGGACAGCCATCTATGTTCAATGCAGATGCCGTTACCCAGGAACTTGTAAGGGCAGGAAAATCAATAGAAGATGCCAGATGCGGCGGTACAAGCGGTTGTGTTGAGGCAGGTGCCTTCGGTAAAGAAGCATATATTCTTACGGGATATCTGAATCTGCCTAAAATATTTCAGATAACATTAAACAACGGCACTGATATAACTACAGGTAAAAAACTTGGAATAGAAACTGGAGATGTAACCACCTTCAAGACCTACGATGAGTTGTTCAATGCTTTTAAAAAACAGCTTAAATATTTTGTAGATGTAAAAGTCCAGGGAAACAGGGTAATTGAAAAACTATATGCTTCCCTGATGCCCGTACCGTTCCTTTCCATAATAACCAGCGACTGTATTTCAAAGGGTAAGGATTATAATGCAGGAGGAGCCAGATACAATACCAGCTATATTCAGGGCGTTGGAATAGGAACAATTTCAGATAGCTTGATAGCCATAAAATATCAGGTATTTGACAAAAGTAATATAACCATGAGTGAGCTTATGAATGCAACAAAGGATAATTTTGAAGGTCATGAGGATATATTGAACCTTGTAAAAAATAAGACTCCTAAATACGGCAATGACGATGATTATGCCGATACCGTAATGAAACAGATATTTGATGCCTTCTACAATGAAGTAAATGGCAGAAAAAATGGACGGGGTGGATTCTATAGAATAGATATGCTTCCAACTACATGTCATATTTATTTTGGAGCAGTTATGGGTGCAACTCCAAATGGAAGAAAGGCATATGCTCCAGTTTCAGAAGGTATCTCACCTGAAAAAGGTGCAGACACAAACGGTCCTACAGCAGTAATAAAATCGGCTTCTAAAATGGATCACTTGAGAACCGGCGGAACTCTGTTAAATCAAAAATTCAATCCAAGTGCAGTTGAAGGCGACACAGGCTTAAACAATCTGGCAAGCCTTGTAAGATCTTATTTTACTCTGGATGGACATCACATACAATTCAATGTGATAAGCAGGGAAACACTTTTAGCAGCTCAAAAAAATCCTGACGAGTACAAGGATCTTATTGTACGTGTTGCAGGTTACAGCGATTATTTCAATAATCTTGATAAGGTACTGCAAAATGAAATAATTCAAAGAACAGAACAATCCTTTGATGGATGTTCCTGCTGCTGATTTGCCACAACAGATTACAGATAGGATATACAAAAAATTTTAATTTACGAGGGAGGAACATTATGAATAAAATAATAGGTTTTATAGGATGTGGAAACATGGGTCAGGCAATGATTGGGGGAATAACTAAAGCAAAACTTGTAGCCCCCAAAAATATAATTGTAGGAGATCTAAATGAAAAAAGTTTGGAAAAAGCAGCTGAGAAATATGGAATCAAAACCACCACGGATAACAATGAAGTAGCTGAAAATGCGGATATTTTGGTATTATCCGTAAAGCCAAATCTATATCCCATAGTTATCAAGGGAATAAAGGACCATGTTAAAGAAAATGTCACAATAGTGACAATTGCCGCAGGTAAAAATATAAAGGGCACAGAAGAAATGTTTGGTCGAAAATTAAAGATTGTCAGGGTTATGCCAAATACACCAGCTCTTGTGGGAGAAGGGATGGCTGCAATATGCCCCAATGACAAAGTGACTAAAGAGGAAACAGAAGAGGTACTTCATATATTTGAGAGCTTTGGAAAAGGAGAAATAGTAAATGAGAAGTTGATGGACGTAGTAACTTCCGTAAGCGGTTCTTCACCTGCTTTTGTATACATGTTTATTGAAGCCATGGCAGATGCTGCTGTACTGGATGGAATGCCAAGAAACCAGGCATATAAATTTGCTGCACAGGCAGTACTCGGTTCTGCAAAAATGGTACTTGATACTGGAAAACACCCTGGTGCTCTAAAAGATATGGTATGTTCCCCTGGCGGAACTACCATAGAAGGAGTAGCTGCGCTTGAAGAAAAAGGATTCAGAAATGCAGTTATTTCAGCAGTGAGAAAGACAACTCAAAAATCAATTGAATTATCCAAGTGATACATTCTCAAAGAATATCAAAGAGGAGTGTAGGTTTTTCAATCTACACTCCTCTTTGATATAAATTTGAACTCGTAAATAAATGCTAATTATTCACCACATTCACAGGTGTTCCCTCCAAGAACTGTCTTAGATTATCTGCCGCAATATTCATGAGTCTCTGCCTTGTTTCTCTAGCAGCCCAGGAAATATGAGGAGTAATTATGCAATTTTCCTCTTTTAAAAGAGGACTGTCTTTTCTTACAGGTTCCTGTGACATAACATCCAGTGCTGCTCCTCTAATTTTTCCACTGTTCAGCCCATCGGCTAAATCCTCATCCACAATCAAAGGTCCACGGGCATTATTTATTATTATGACTCCGTCTTTCATTTTGCTTATGGACTGTCTGTTGATTATTCCTCTGGTGTCATCAGTGAGAGGACAGTGCAAAAAAATAACATCCGACTTCCCAAATACATCCTCCAATGTGCCATATTTCATATTGTCATTCTCCAGATTTTTATTTTGATGCCTGTTATAAGCTATTACCTTCATTCCCATGGATTGAACTATTTTAGAAGTTGCACGACCTATTCTTCCATATCCTATAATTCCAGCCGTTTTATTGTCCAGTTCAATTAATGGTTTTTTCCAGAAACACCATTCCCCTATTCTGTTCCACTCTCCGTTTTTTATGGCCTCATTGTGAATCCACACATGATTCGTCAGTTCCAACAGCAGTGCCACAGCCATCTGAGCCACGGATTGAGTGCTGTAATTAGGAATGTTTGTAACCGTAATACCAAGTTTTCTAGCAGCATCCACATCTACTACATTATATCCCGTAGCCAATATTCCTAAAAATTTTAATTTAGGACAATTTTTAAATACATTTTCAGACAAGGGTGTTTTATTGGTAAAAACAATTTCTGCATCTCCTATTCTTTCAATTATCAAATCATCCCTGCTGCCATCATATACGGTCCTGTCGTAAACAGTCAAATCCCCAAACCTCTTCAAAGGCTCCCAGGTCAAATCCCCCGGATTCAATACATATCCATCTAATACAACAATTTTCACATATACCACTCCTACCAATAATCTTTAACTGTAAGCTGTTCAACTTTCATCATATTTCTATTATATTTTACTTTTTTCATTATACCATATATCTTTACACAGAAAATTTTTTACATAAGATGGATAAACAGATTTCTAAGCATCAGATGGAGTTTTGACTCCACCTGATGCTTAGAAATCGTTATCCAGGGACGTAGCTGCTCTTTACTCCCACTTAGAGAAGTGGAAGTATTAGAGCAGGTAGTCATCGGATAAAATGCTACTTATATTTTTTACATCTTTGGCATTCCCTTCATAGTACCTATAATTTCAGGATTTACCATGCCAAAAATCATTGCAACATGGGCAACTATTAAAAATCCACCCACTAAAATAAAGTGAATTTTAAGTCTCTCTTCACTTCTTTTATTTTTAAATATTATACCTAATTCCATAAGTGCTATTGGCAGTAAAAATATTACACCACTTAAATAAAATCCTACTGCAACTACATCCACCCAGGTATGCCATCCGCCTCCGCCCGTAAGCGGTATCACCGCATTTATAAATAAGTAGATAAATATTCCTGTAAAATAGAAGCCATCAAAAATCCCCACAATTTTGTTTAAAGTTCTTATCCAGCCTGATTCAATTCTATTGTATATTATAAAAAATTCCGTAATAGTGAGAGCTTCAGCACATATTACCGGCACAGCCATAAAAATAATCAGATTCCAGGGCTGATTGTCCATAAGCAGGGACATGTAGTGTGTCATATTCATGATTACAACCTCCAATAATTTTTAATATCGATACAAAGAGATTGTATCAAAAAGTTATGGAGATCTTATGAAAATGTATTGGCTTTTTCAGTTTTATGAAAAAAGCCCGCCTTTTTAAAAACAGGCGGACTTTTTTCTCTATATCCTCTTCTCAATCCAGGAGTGAATGTCCTCTATGACAACATCTTTTTCATCTTTTTCATTTAGAATCTCATGATAGCATCCAGGATATATTTTCAGATTTTTATCCTCGGAAGATATATTTTTATAAAACCATTTTGATGCTTCATTTGTCACTATCTGGTCATTGCCTCCATGAAGTATAAGACAAGGATATTTATATTTTTTTACATTATTTTCAATCCAGACCGGACCCTTTACAAAAGCTTCACCCAGGAGTTTGACGTTGCTCTCCTTCAGCACAAGAGGATCCTCGTCATAAGCCTTTACAACTTCCGGATCCCTGCATATTAGATTCGAAAGGACATTTGGTACTTTCTGGAAGGGATTCTTATCAAAATCAATGCTATTTTTGATAGATTTAAAAGCAGGTAGATCTATTACTGCAGCCCCTGAAAGTATTTGCCCATTCAGTTTATCCGGATACTTCATTCCATAACCGGCAGTTATAAATCCTCCCATGCTATGACCAAACATAAATACCGGAATGCCCTCATTTTCCTTTTTGGCCATATTTACAAATAAATCAGCATCATCAAAAAAATACTGGAAATTTTCTACATAACCCCTCTCACCGCCGGATTTACCATGACCTCTGTTATCAAATCTATACACATTATAGCCAAAATCATTTAGTTTTTCGGTAAAATAATTATAACGTCCCAGATGTTCGCATAATCCATGAACAACTACCAATACAGCTTTTGGTCTTTCAACCAGGCTTTTTTTATAAAATAATTCAACATCGTCAAAAGTTTTAACTTTTCCACCAACACAATTAGTCATACAAATACCTCCAATAATTTTTTTAAACAAACTCATATTTTCTGAGCAGTACCCATGTATTGACCTCCCAGTGATAAAGAGATATATTGTCAAAGTATTCATTGAAATCACAAGGGTATTTACATACATACTTCCATATATCTTTAAAATTATCCTTTATTTTTTTAGAAACTATTGTACAGTGAAATACTTTATTTTTTCCTTCATTGCTTTTAAATTTCATCCACGGTATTTTCTCCAGTTGAGATATAAGATCATCATGAACTTTTTTTGCCTCAGGTGACATTTCCACGGCCATGTAGATTACATCTTCCCTAAATTTTCCGTAACCTTTCAATTTTATGGGTGTTTTGCGGTTATCTGCGGAAAACCTTTCAAGTACATTCTCCGCCTCCTCAATTTTATCAGTTTCAAAAGGCGCCTTTATTGTAAAATGTGCAGGCAGTTTAGTTCGTTTTTTATTAAATTTGTAACAGACGCTGCTGGTTAGCTTTTCATGAAATTTTAGCGCTGCACCTCCTATGGCACACACAATAACATATCTTTCCATTCATTACCATCCCCTATTTCACTCTATATTTAATGCTGTCAATTAATTCAAAATCTTTCTACATCAAAAAACCTATCTGTTCTAAAATATTGTCACAGATAGTTTAACATAATATGGAACAAAAAAGAATATTAATAAAGTATAATCTATTTATTAATATCGAGGAACTCTCATGAGAAGAAAACATTTTTATAATTTTAGATCTCATAAATCCTTAAAATTTAAAATTAAAATAATAGTAATCGGAATAATTGCTGCAGCTGGTGTATATATACTGTTCCCCCATTTCTTCAGAAATACCTATATAGTAACAATCGCCAGTAAACAAGTAAAAAAGCAAAACAGCAGTACTTATTACTTAATTTATACACAAATGGAAAATGGGGACACAAGAGTATTTAATAATACCAATAGTCTGCTGGAACTGAAATTTGACTCTGAAGATATATACGGCGGACTGAGAATTAACAGAAAATATGAAATCAGTGCTTACGGGTTTAGAATACCACTGTTGTCATCTTATGAGAATATCGTAAAAACCAGGGCCATAAAATAAAAGCAGCCTCCTTGGATATATGGTTATATAATTTGCAGAAGGTTCGGTTACCTTTTTCCCATCTATGGATATATTTCCTGAAGAAGGCTTGTCAAATCCAGCTGTCAAATTCAAAAGAGTTGATTTCCCGCAGCCGCTGGGACCTAAAAGGCATATGAATTCTCCTTTTTTATACTTAAATTTACACTGTGAAGTGCTTCAAATCCCTTCTCATTTTTATTTCCATATATTTTGGACACAGAGTTGACTTCTATAAACACTTTTACTCACCTTCCCGTCCAGGAACAATGCCCCATGTTTTTCCTACCCATTTTTCAAAAATAACAATTAATTTATCCAGCAGAAGTCCCAGAATCCCTATAAATATTATTCCTGCCAGCAGCAGATCTGAATTTTTTTTGTCAATAAAAGCACTAAAAAATCACCTTATGTAATTTAAGCCAATTCATCACAGCCTTTTTTTATCTTCAAAAATGCCCCATGCAATCGCATTTTTGCATCATTAAACAGTTTATAATCTACATTTTGAATCTCTTCTTCACCAAAATACCTGTTTTCTATATATGCAGTATACCTTATTTCAATCTGTACAGCCTGTACATGATCGATAGAACCGTAGTGAGCTGTAATATATCCTCCTCTGAGCCCCTTTTCATCAACTTTTACATTGAATCCACTGTCTAAGAAAGAAACATATACCATGTTTAAAAAATCTGCGGAACAGGTTTTTCCTTCACGGGTACCAATTATTATATCCGCTCTGGACTGCTCATAAAAACTGTGCAGGTCAAACAGATATACCCTGCCTTTCACTCTTAAAATTTTATTTATTTCCTCATAAAGACTTAGATGATAGGGTTTGTATATTTTTTCTATCCTATCCTCTATGGTACTTTTATCAAGCTCTCTGTTGTAAATTTTTCTATTAAATGTGGTATTGTAATAAATAAGAGATTTTGTATATTCATCATGTATGTATTTATTTTTAATATCCCTGTTTACATCTACTACATATCTGCTGTAATTAGCTGAAACAGAGTTTATATCCAATTCTCCTAGAAAATCATACAGTTCATTTAAAAACCAGTCGTTATTGGCAAGTATTACACTCTTTTTCATGTTTTTTTTCATTTCCGAAGTTATGCTGCTTGAGCTGTGAGGTATACTGGCTATAATACTGCAGGGATTATCAACATCTTTTATTGTAACTGAATTCACCATATATCTCCTCCCGTAAATAATTATAATACAATATATCACATTATTTCAACAAATACATTAAAGACTCTAGAACACGCCTTCCAGCTAAACCATTTCGCTTTTTTCTTTAAGTTTTAAATACATCTTCTCCTGCTGCTTCGTGGTAAATTGAAAATAAATTTCTGTATTTGAAACAGATTTATGCCCAAGCCACCATTGGAGCTCTTTGATATCCATATCTGATTCAGCCAGGTGGACAGCTGTAGTATGTTTAATGGAGTGGAAATGACATTTAGAACTATCATCTATATGAGCAATACTGCAGTATTTTTTTGTCAAATAATCAAGGGTATGCCTGGAAATAGGATTTCCCTTCTGACTTTTAAATATACTTTCAGAACTATTTCTTATATTATACTTTCTTATATATTTATCCAATGCAAATTTTGCATTGGAATCCAAACGTATTGTGTTGTTTCTGCTTCCTTTCAGTCTTTTACAATAAAGTTCTCCTTTTGACATATTATAATCATCCAATTTTATCATCGCTATTTCAGATGCACGCAGTCCGCATCTATAGGCTACCCTGAAAATTGCCAGATCCCTGCAAGAATGTTTACTTCTAGAATTTTCAATTGCAATAAAAATCTTTTTCATCTCTTGCTGTGTAAAGTATTTTATTTTTCTATTAACTTGTTTTCTCATAAATACCTCCATATGGATAATGCTACATAATAAATATTTTGTTGAATTTATTATATCATAAATTCTCCAAAAATGTATTTTTTATTGATATATATGTAGAAAAATAGTATAGTAGAAACTATTGATTTAATTTAATAATATTTTTATAAATAAATATTACAAATATTTTTAATTAATAGTATAATAGGAATTTAAATGAGCGATAATATAACAAAATATTTATTATGTACTAAATAACCATTATAATATATTAAATTTAATATTAAAAATACATCAAAACAACATCACAATTAGAGAGGAGAAAATTATATTATGATTTCAGTTAATGCATTAGAAGATTTAAAAAGATTATCAGAAGCCCAAGCTGACTTAGTACCGAGAGGAGTTGTATATGGAATTACAAAAGAAGATACCATGGAATGGGTTAAATATTCCAAGTCCTTAAATATGGATGTATTCCACGTAGGTAAAAAATTAAGCAAAAACAGTACAACCAGTATAGCCCTTCAAGAAAAGAGGATATTAACCCAAGAAATTCCACGTTCTGTTTATGGTACAAGATTAGAAATAATTTCAATTCCGATTGTAGATGAAACTGATAAAGCTGTAGGTGCATTTTCCATGGCTTTCCCCAGATTACATCCAGTAGCTGTAGCTTTTGACGGTTTTGCACCGGTATTGGCTCAGATGTTCCCGGAAGGTGCCTTTTTATGCTTGACGGATTTAGAACAGTTTGTAAAAGTTCAATCTTCGCAAAAATTTAATATACCCTCTATAAAAGCTGGAGAAAAATTTGAAAATAATTTTTTAAGCAGTGAAGTCATAAAAACAGGAAAACAGCAGGAGAAAGAATTGGATGCTTCAATTTATGGAATTCCTGTAAGAAATGTAAGTTTTCCATTACTCGACAAAGACACCAGTGAAGTTGTTGGAACATTCTCCATAATAACTCCAAAGGAAGCAGCTGTAAATTTAAGAGATATGTCAAGCAATCTTACAGAAAATATTACGGGAATATCTTCTGCAATTGAGGAGTTAGCAGCATCTGCGTCTCAAATTCACACCAATGAACAGGAACTTCACAACAGTATCAATGAAATAACGAAACTGTCAGAAGACATAAATGAGGTAACTTCTTTCATAGCTAATATTGCCGATGCCACAAAAATGTTGGGATTAAATGCTGCAATTGAAGCCGCCAGAGCAGGACAAGCAGGAAGCGGCTT
This sequence comes from Clostridium sp. MT-14, assembly GCF_042436595.1. Taxonomy (NCBI): domain Bacteria; kingdom Bacillati; phylum Bacillota; class Clostridia; order Eubacteriales; family Clostridiaceae; genus Clostridium; species Clostridium sp. MT-14. The sequence continues at coordinate 45,823 of NZ_JBHMIY010000027.1, read as the reverse complement.
TGGCGTGGTAGCAAATGAAATCAGGAAATTGTCAGATCAAGCTAAGAGTACAGTTCCTAAAATAAAGAAATTAACAGGCAATATTGAAGAAAAAGTTAATATATCCAGCGAGAAAAGCAAGGGTTCCCTGTCTTCCAGCCAGGAGCAGGCTGCTGCTACACAGGAGATTACAGCAAGCATAGAAGAAATAACCACTATGTCTGAAAGGTTAACTGAAATTGCTCACCAACTTTAAACAGTCATCTACAAAAAACTACCTTCCCGACAATTTACTTGTTTCAAAGGTAGTTTCTTCTATATTTAAATTAATTTTACCATCCCCTTGAATATTCATGAAAACAGTCAAGGCAAACTTTTTTACCATTTTCCAATCTTATTTTATTTTCAGATACCCCTTCGCCGCATTTTTCACAGGTTACAGTCTTAAATATTCTTGCAGCTTCAGGTATCTTAAAATGTGGTTTTTTAATACAAAAAATATCTTCTATTGGAGCTTTCAAAATATATCTTTGTCTCTCCTCTTTATTCATCTTGACTTTTGAAGGTTTTGACACAATCCTCACATTGTCTCCATTTTGTCTATTAAAAAACGAAAAGGCCATTTTTCCAGTTCCTCTGTATATGAGATTTCCCTTGCCAAAAGTACATCCCGTTATAACCTGTACTGCATCAACTGCACAAGAATCGTTTTCACAAACGCATACTATTTCTTCATCGTGAGAAAATTCTATGTTCATTTCTTTTACAACTGCCTCACAGACCCTAAAACCTATAGCTAACCCTGGACACTCGTGTCCGTGGAAAACCACACATCTATTCCATAAATTTTCATTCATTATTGATTCACCTTCCTTTATTTAATTATACTTCATAAAATAAAATATCCCAAAAGACTCTGTAAAATAAATCAAATCTCTTGGTGATACTGGAAAAATAACTAGAACTATTCAATTATTAACCCTAAACTCTAAAAGACCTTCCAGCAAGATAATTGCCGAAGGCCTTCTTCTATTTGTTTTTCTAAAATTCAGGTACGAAGGGGCATTCCTCTTAGGCAAACTCCATATGATCCTAAGAATCACTCACTTGATATTTATTCTCATACCTGGTGCATCATATGGTGCATAAGCGCCATTTTAACTACCCTGCTCAAATACTGCCTAGCATCATCAATTGACATATTACAGCATATCAGTGTATTTATTATATCTGGATGGTGACGTTCAAACATACTTATAATTTCCTGAGTATCTGAATTTATTTTTTCCTCCATATCTGATTCTGACATACCCTCCATCATTTCTGGCATCTGCTGATTTGTATCCGGAGCCTGCTGAATAGGTTGTACCGTTGTTGCGCCTCCGCCACTGTCAATTCTATTCTCTTCATATTCACCGTTTCTAAACATAGACCTGTATTTTCTTCCTTTTAAAGCACCTCTCATCCCATTGTTAATTCTGCAATAGCAACACATTGGCATAATTCCCATATCTGAACGTATATATGGATACATAAAAACCTCCAATAAAATTTTATTATAATAGTATACTATGCAAAAGAATTAACTAAAGGTGCATGCTCGATTGCATAAATATATTTTTCAGTTTTTCGAACCAATCGAGCGGTTTCAACCTTACTCAAATCCGTACTATAAATACTTGGAGCTTTAGTCGTGGAATCTTCACCCTGTGCCCCATGCATACTGCAGCCAGGCATTCCACTGGATGGGGCAGGTATTGAAGAATCAGGCTTGGAAGTATCCACGGTGGAAATATCATCAACCACTTTAATCACTCCTCTTATCATGCCCATTTCACAGCTGAAATTTATATCTCCGCCCTTCGGTGTAAATTCAATTATATTTTCACCAGCCTGTAAGTTCCTTTGAATATTTAAGGAAGGTACAATAATTTGTCCATTACAGGAATTCAACGCTTTTCCATCAATTATCCACTTCACAGGTACATTTTTTTGAACATAAAGTCCATTGGGAGTATATCCTGAATCATCTGCTGTCATTTTGATTATCTGGACTCCATCTTTTAAGGTTGATTTTCCAGCAGAAGATTCTGCAGATGTCTTATTGCCGTATAAACCTGCAGCCAATGTAGACACCGTAGGTATGTTTACACCAGCTAGAGCCAATCCCCTGCTTCCCATCACTATGCCTAAAACTATTACCAATATCCCGCTGAATTTCAATAAAGTTTTTGTATATCCCCTGCTGAGTATGCCGGATACTGCACCAAATCCCAGCATCAGAGGAACAGTACCGAAAGAAAACATCAACATGGACAATGAACCCTTAAGTATACTCCCTGTTCCCAGTGCATATAACTGCATTGCCTGAAGAGGCCCGCAGGGCATGAGTCCGTTTAAAATTCCAACCCAAAATGGTGTTCTTGGTTTTTTCTTTATGGAGCAGGCAGACCAGGGCAGACTTATGTTAAATCTTCTAAATAAGCTATATCCACTCATATTGGATCCCATTATAATCATGAATATACCCGCAAATATTTGAAGGCCGGCCTTTATGGATATAGATAGTGAAAATACCGAACCAAGCCCTCCTACTATTCCGCCGAGTACGGTATAAGACGTCACTCTGCCTGCATTGTATAGAGCAGCAGGCTTAATAGAATCAAACTTACTTTTTCCACCCTTGTTTATACTCTGTGACAGTGCTATTCCGCCACACATACCTACGCAATGTATGGATGTGAGTATTCCAACCAGGAACAAGACAAAATATGTAGCGCCATTGAGCCTGGAGTTAATATCAATTCCACTGGATGAACTGCCAATCAATATAATCGCAGCTGCAATTACAAACATACCTGCTATTTTATACTTGTTTGAGCTTTCAGTACTGTATCCGGATACCCTTATGGCATCTTTAATATTTTCCAGGCTGCATAGATCAGGATTGTATTCTACAATTACAGATTCATCATTAAAACTGGCCAGAGCATTTCTTACACCATCTAACCTTTTAACCGCCTTTTCTACCCGCAGTTCACAGGATACACAGGTCATATCAAAGACTTTAATTTTCTCTTTTCTACTCTTCACACCTTCAATCCTCCCATAATTTTTATAATTTGGACAAAAATCAATTTAATTAAGTATATAAACTTCCTATGAAGATGTTATGAATCATCACTAAAGTCTTCATATAATCAACATAATAATTTGGTAAACTAATTTTGAGTTAACGGTGAATACTAAAATTGTAAATACATCAAATTATCTGTAAAATATAATTAGGTCATTATTATATCCTTGGGAGTGATATTTTTGCAAAGCATTCGAAAGAGATTGAGTATTACAATTATTTTCTGCTCAATTATTTCAGTTATATTACTGGCACTGTATGTAAAATTCACAGTAAACAGTACTTTTAATAAATATATGATGGACACTCAGAAAAGCAGAAACAACAGAATTGTGGACTATTTTCAACAGGTATACAAAAGAGACAAAAAATGGACTATAAATTCTGGAGAAGAGATAATGCACGAAGCTTATATGAGTAATTACTGCCTGACCCTTTTAGACTCCAATAAAAATACCATCTGGGGTATGGATTCCAACGATATAAAAGAAAAATCCCACAAGATGATGCAAAACGTCTATAACAACAAGGGGATTTACACATCAAATTCCTTTAAGATCAAGTATAATGGAAAAATTGTAGGCTATGTAGTAATAGGACAATATTCTCCAATTTTACTGACACAGCAGGATATAGATTTCAAAATGTCTATAAACAGAGATATTATTATAAGCGTTATAGCGGCCATAATTATCGCTGTCATAATAAGCATAATAATATCAAAACAATTTTCATCCCCTATTAAATCCGTATCCGATACTTCTGTTAAACTTTCCAGGGGAATGTACGATTCCACTTCAAATGTAAAAACTAATATAAAAGAACTAAACAATCTGACTAAAAGTATAAATGCCCTGGGTAAAATATTAAAGGAGCAGGAGCTCCTCAGGAAAAGACTTGTTTCAGATATCTCCCACGAAATAAGAACTCCCCTGAATATTCTACAAAATAATCTGGAGGCAATGATTGACGGAATATTTCCTGTAACTGAAGAACGCTTGAATTATTTGAATCAGGAGGTCATAAGATTTGGCAAGCTGCTAAATAATTTAAATATTTTAAAACAATTTGAAGATGAAAAATCAGACCTTAATATGATGGAGATCATATCTCTGGATAAACTTGTTACTTCCATAAGCAGCAAGCTTTCCATCGATTTTAAAAAGAAAAATATCAATTTTTCTCTAAATATAGAAAAAAACAAAAAATTTGAGATACTGGGAAATGAAGACGAATTGAAACAAGTTTTTATAAATTTATTCTCCAATGCCATTAAATTCACCCCGTCTGGAGGAAGCGTATGGGTTGATCTTTATACAAATGCCAGTAAAATTATAGTTAAAATCAGAGATAACGGCATAGGCATAAAGAAGGAGGATCTCCCCTACATTTTCGAAAGATTGTACAGGGCAGACAAGAGCCGCCGTAAAACAGAGGGAAGTGGCATAGGATTGACTATTGTAAAAAAAATACTCACTCTCCATTCCGCTGTAATTGATGTCAAAAGCACTTTTGGCAAAGGAACGTCATTTATTTTATATTTTAACAAGAACAAGGAGAATAATAATGAATAATATTTTAATAATTGAAGATGAAATAAAGGTATCGGAAGTAATTAAAGCCTACCTTGAAAGAGCAGGTTATAGAGTTTATTGTTCTACTAGAGGCTATGACGGAATCAAGCTGTTCAATAAGATAAATTTTCAACTTGTCATATTGGACTTGATGCTGCCGGATATAGACGGAGAAGAAATATGTAAAATTATAAGAGAAGTATCGGACGTACACATATTTATGCTCACTGCAAAAGCAGAATTAAGTGATAAGATCAAAGGGCTTACCCTGGGAGCGGATGAATACCTCACCAAGCCCTTGAGTCCAAGAGAGCTCACTGCAAGAGTAAATGCATTATTTAGAAGAATAAATTCTGACAAAACAACAATACTTTCTTATGACGGCGGAAAACTTAAAATTGACAATGAAAGAAGAAATGTTCAGGTAAAAGGAAAATATGTAGTTCTCACCCCAAATGAATTCGATATTCTATATGCTCTTGCTTTGAATAACGGCAAAGTTCTATCCAGGGAACAGCTCATAAGAAATGTATATGGTATAGATTTTGAAGGTTCCGACAGAACTATAGATGCCCATATCAAGAACTTGAGAAAAAAAATAGAATACAACAGTAAAGAGCCAAAATATATACTCACTGTGGTAAAGATAGGCTATAAATTCGGCGCTGTGAAAGATCCAGAATGATATGAAAATGAGCATAGATTCTAACCCTTGTATGAACCTATGCTCCCCTGCCTTATCTAGATTTAATTACTGATCTTTTTTACATTTACATTTTTATCATTTTCCATATCATCACAGCACTTATTCTTTTTAGAATGCATAAACATCATTGGTATCATTAAGATCATCATTATAGGACATATAAACGGAGCTGCTGCTGCAAGCATAATTTTGAACCTTGGCGCTAATCCTAAAAATGGCAGAGATGATAGTAACACTACCGGTATAGCACAGCAAACAACCATCATAATCATGTGACCTATTCCACTGTGGCCGCTTTTATTGTTCATATTATTACTTCCATGACAATTCATAATAAATACTCCTCACTTATATTATTTATTTAGATAATACAATATTGTTATGGAGATATTATGAAGGGAAAAATGAATTTGTTTATATACTCTTTACAAAATCAAAACCACCAATTAGCCCATTTACATAGAACTAATTGGTGGTCAAGCAACTCCTAACCCATATAAACACTCTGATTCTACTTGAATATCCGTCACCCTTTTCTAATTGTTTTTTATAACGTAAAATCTATTATATTTACTTAAATCAATTACAATTCTCTACAGACATATAAATTTGATTGACAACTAATCTTTCTTAAACATACTATTCTCCATATCTGTATCTTAAACATTTTCAAATAACAATTTTCAAATCATACATCAAATCATCAATCTTTTATACTTCCTAAAACTCAATTAGGATCAATTATCTCTTACCCTGAACATTTTCATAATTAAAAACGTTCACCGTCCCCGATCTAGTAGATACCTCTTCAAGTTTACTTCCACCAAGCACATTTGCTTCCATATACTATTGAGTGTTCACTACCTGCTGTCCTAATCTCTTCCTTGTCTAAACCCTTTTTTCAATCTTAATTTATGAGTTAGAAGTGCTGAGAAGAAGTTTTTATCCTTCTTCTTAATTTTATTATATAGTAGGCCTATAATTATGTCAACTTACATTTCAAAATTTTTGAATAATTCTATCTACTATTTTATTATAAAACCCTCCTTTCTTATTTGTTAGTATATTTTTAGACTATACTTTTCGATATTTTTTATCTAAATTTTTATATAGTTTAAGAAAATATTAAGGAAACAGTTTTAAAATTATAACAAATGTATATAAATACATAAACACCAATAGATACAATTATAAATAGCCATGACAAGGGGCTTACAATACCTTGTACACTACATTATACAAAGGAAGTGTAATTATGTCCAATGACATTAGCTCTTTAATTCCATACTTATACAGCATAAACTCAAATAATCAAATTTTTCAAGATCCACTTTTAAGTTCAGATGACGATTCAGATAACACGGATGATTCAATTTCAAGTTTGGGACTGGATTCAATTCAACTTAGCCCTGAAGCATTGAGCACCTTAAATTCACTGCAGACTTCTAATACTAATAATATACTCAATTCCACCCTAGATAGTTTAGTAGAAAATAATACTATTACTCAGGAACAAGAAAATTCTATTAAAAATGCCATTTCATCATTAAATACTGCATCTTCAACTTATTCAAACACTAATTCACAATCTCCATTAGACAAACTTGTATCAAGCGGTATTATTACTCAAGATCAGGAAGACTCTATCAAAAGCGCTTTATTATCTTCCCGCAATGGGGAAATACAAAAACAAGCCAAATTAATATCTGAAAATCCCCTATTATCAAATAATCCTGAGCTATATTTAAATTCGGATTTGTATCAACAAAATAACGATTCTAATAGTTCAATTTTAAATGAATTATAACTATATAGAAATCTAAAACAATGACCTAGAATAGATTTTACGCTACTCTAGGCCTTAAAATTATTGTGTCGGCTGTGCTGGCTGTGTCATATTAGTTGTACTTTTCACAGGAGCCACAGTACTTTGCATATCAGTAATTTTCTTTTTCAATTCTCCGTTTTCCTGCTGTAGCTTGTCTCTTTCACTCTGGAGCTGTGAATTTTGAGTTTGAAGCTGCGATATTTGAGTTTGAGCCGCCGTCTGCCCAGCTGACTTTTTCTCTTCTGGACTTTTGAGTTCATATACTTTACTCTCTATCGCCCCGGAAACTATGGTTTTTACATTGTCATCCACTTCTATACCCAACTTTTGAAGTACACTATATACATAATCTTCAGCACTCTTTTTCCTCTGGTCCGCTGGAAGCTGTGAAGATATATTGAGCTGCTGAGCTTGCCCTACACCTATCTCCGCATAGTGTTCTATGATACTCAAAATATTCAGAAATTTATTACCCGGTACTATAGCTTTTGCAGCATCAGTATATTTTTTGACCTCCTGCAGGCCGGCATCAACCTTTTGTAATATCTCTCCAGTGTCAACACCCTTCCTCTTTAAAGCTGGCAGGAGTACCAATACTGTAGTTCCCACTCCAATGGCCAGCCCTATAACAACAAATAATATAGTTGTACTTGACATTTTTACATTCCCCCATTTTTTATAAAATTAAGTACAGATTCATCACTCTTGTTTTACATTATTTTCTAAAGGTTTTTTAGATTATTTTATAGAATTATTTTCTTTAATAAGTGGGGTGGTGGTTATGTTAAAAAGCTCTATAAATAAAGCTGTGAGTTCCGTGGTATCATCTGTTGAATTTGAAAAAGTATCCGATCTAACTAAAAAACAATTCACTAAAATTCTTTCAGAAGCAATTTATGAGGCCATAACTAATAAAGATTACATAAAAGAAATATATCAACAATTGCCTACGCAAATTCAACTCGAAATAAGAGCAAAATCTGATAAATTGATTTAATTTTCTGCTAGCTGCTCTTGAACTGGTACTTCATGAGCAACTTCTTTTTTATTCTTCATATATCTCGCCTCTTTTAAATTGTTTTGGATAAAGCCAAAACAATCATAGATGAAAATTTATGAAATTATTTTTGACGAATAAATGTTAAGGCCTTTATTCTCTTATATCCAACCCTTCAAACTGCATATTGTAGTAATACGCGTAAAGTCCTCCTTTTTGAAGAAGTTCACTGTGACTTCCCCTCTCCTTTATTCCTTCATCATCAATGACTATTATCTCATCGGCATTTCTTATCGTGCTGAGTCTGTGGGCAATAACTATAGTAGTCCTGTTTTTAGCCAGCTTTTCAAGGGATTTTTGTATAAAGCTTTCACTTTCATTGTCCAATGCAGAGGTAGCCTCATCCAATATAAGTATGGGAGGGTTCTCAAGAAACACCCTTGCAATTGAAATTCTCTGTTTCTGTCCTCCTGAAAGCCTGACCCCTCTTTCCCCTACATAGGTGTCATAGCCATTATCCAGGCTCATTATATAATCATGAATATTAGCTTCCTTGGCTGCCTCTATTATCTCCTCGTCAGATGCCTCCGGTTTTCCATATCTTATATTCTCCTTCAGGGTTCCAGAGAACAAATAGACGTCCTGCTGTACTATTCCAATGGAATTTCTCAACGATTCAAGAGTAACATCCCTCACATCTTTTCCATCTATCATTACAGAGCCTGATGAAACATCATAAAATCTTGGAAGAAGTGAACAAATTGTAGTTTTCCCTCCCCCTGAAGGTCCTACAAATGCAATCTTCCTGCCTGCTTTTATTTCCACATTTATATTTTTAAGTACCTGCTTTTTAGAATTGTAGCTGAAAGAAACATTTTTATATTCTATATTACCCTTTACATTTTCTAAAGGTACGGCATCTTTTTTATCCACTATTTCAGGTTCCACAGTTACAATATTTAAAAATCTCTTAAATCCGGCAAATCCCTTTTGAAACTGCTCTGCAAAATTTATCAGTATATCTATTGGATTTATAAATATGTTTATATAAAGAGCATATACGGCAAGATCTGGTATCGTCAAAGAACCATTGGCTATAAAAAATGCTCCTGTAACAAGTATCACCACATACAAAAGCCCTTCAAAAAAAGTATTTCCTGCTATAAATCTTCCCATAACTTTATAACTTTTTTCCCTTGAAATACGATATGCATTGTTGTTTCTGTCAAATTTATCTCTTTCAATATCTTCATTGGCAAAAGACTTTACAACCCTTATCCCAAGGAGGCTATCCTGAACAGAGGAATTTATATTGCCCATTTTTTTTCTGTTGTCAAAGAATATTTTCTGCATTTTTTTATTTTCATAGAATGAGAATACTACCATCACTACAGTCACTGCAAAAAGTATAAGTGTCATTTCAGCATTGATTAACATGAGTACTGCAAAAGAGCCTATTATTTTAATTGCCGAAATAAATACATTTTCCGGTCCATGATGGGCCAGTTCTGATATATCAAACAGATCCGATACAAGTATGGACATCATCTGACCTGTATTGTTTTCATCATAATAAGAAAAAGACATCTTCTGAAGATGATAAAATAAATCCTTTCTCATATTATTTTCCATTCTAGCTCCCATAATATGACCCCAGGAAGCAATAAAATACTGACAGAAATATTTAAGTATATACAGCGCAATCAGGGCTGTCCCAATATATAATATGGAATTAAGTATAACTATTTTATCCTTTACAAAAATATTCTTTGAAAGATAGCTTAAAATTAAAGGAAATGCCAAATCCACCAGCGATACTACAAGCGCACAGAGCATATCTGCATAAAAAAGAAATCTATAAGGCCTGTAATACTGTAAAAATTTTTTTAATATCTTCATAAAATCTGATGTCACTCCTTCTCCGTTTTATTAGTACAATTATAGGAACTGCCATATAAGCATCATTTGCTCATAATAATCAAATGATAATATTTTATTTATACAATGTCAAGATAGGATCAAAAGTATAAAGTGTAAATATTAAATGTCATCGCGAATAAACACCAATAATTTTGAATAAAACTGTTGAACATTTTATCGTTATATTGTAATATATAAATATAACGATATAAGAATATCTTTTGAAAGAGGTACAGCTATGAATAAAAATTTTAAAGATTACAATGAGAAAGCCGAAATCCTCAAAGTACTGGCACACCCTGTCAGACTCTGCATAGTCAAAGGGCTGCTGGAAAAGGGACAATGTAATGTAAGCTATATGCAGGATTGTCTCGAAATACCACAATCCACCCTGTCACAGCATATTCAGAAACTGAGGACAGCGGGAATCATAGAAGGCACCCGAAATGGACTTGAAATCAATTATAAAGTTTGCAACCCCATGGTAATCAAACTAATTCAAATTTTATTTTAATCTTTTGTGAAACTCAATTTAAAATATTATAGAAGGAGGAATTCTTATGAGTAAAAAAATATTGGTGGTAGGCGGAGTTGCAGGAGGAGCGTCTGCAGCTGCAAGGCTGAGAAGATTGGATGAAAATGCCCAAATAATAATGTTTGAAAAAGACAATTATATATCTTTCGCAAACTGCGGTCTTCCCTATTACATAGGTGAAACAATCAAGGAAAGACAAAGACTCCTGGTTCAGACACCTGAAAGTATGCACGCCAGGTTCAATATAGATGTAAGGGTGAACAGTGAAATTACAGATGTGGACGTTAACAAAAACACAGTAAAAGTAAAAAACAAAAATGGAAAAACTTATGATGAAAATTATGATTATCTGTTATTATCTCCCGGTGCAAAAGCTATCAAGCCAAAAATTGAGGGTATAAACAGCAGTAAAATTTTCACTTTAAGGAATATACCGGACACGGATAATATAAAATCATTCGTTGATAAAAAAGGAGTAAACAGTGCCGTGGTGATAGGCGGTGGATATGTTGGCGTTGAAATGGCTGAAAATCTTAAAGAAAGAGGATTGAGGGTTACTTTAGTCGAGGCCGCGCCACACATTTTAGCACCCTTTGATTCAGACATGGCAGTCATGGCTGAAAAAGAACTTGTGGAAAACGGCATAGATCTAATATTAAATGACGGAGTAAAATCTTTTAAAGACAGTGAGGATAATATTGAAATCACCTTAAACAGCAATACAAATATTACTGCCGACCTGGCCATACTATCTATAGGAGTTACCCCAAATACTGATTTCATAAAAAATAGCAAAATAAAGCTTGGAACAAAAGGTCATATATTAGTTGACAGTAAAATGAGAACAAATATTGAGAATATCTATGCTGTGGGAGATGCTGTCGAAGTGACTGATTTCGTCAACAAGCAAAATACTGCAGTACCTCTGGCCGGGCCGGCAAATAAGCAGGGAAGAATAGCTGCAGACAACATAGCAGGGTTAAATTCAACATATAAGGGCACCCAGGGTACTGCAATAATCAAAATTTTTGGACTGACCGCTGCAAGCACAGGAAATAATGAACGAACTTTAAAGAGACTTAACATACCTTACAAAGTTATATATGTTCATCCGGCTTCCCATGCATCATATTATCCAGCTGCCCTCCCTATGTCCATAAAGCTTATATTCAATGAAACAGGTAAAATCCTGGGTGCCCAGGCTATAGGCTATGACGGTGTTGATAAAAGAATTGACGTTATCGCAGCTACAATGAGACTTGGCGGCTCGGTATCAGATTTGACAGAACTGGAACTATGCTATGCACCTCCATTTTCCTCGGCAAAGGATCCTGTAAATATGGCGGGTTTTGTGGCTGAAAATGTTCTTTCCGGTAAAGTTGATGTTATTACTCCAATGGAATTTTTAAATTATAATAGAGAAAATACTGTCCTTCTGGATGTACGTTCAGAAATAGAATTTAACAATGGCCATCTTGAGGGGGCTGTAAATATACCTGTAGATAATTTAAGAGAAAGACTTAACGAATTGGATAAAAATAAGGAGATCATTGCATACTGTCAAGTTGGCCTCAGGGGATATGTTGCGGCAAGAATACTTTCCCAGCACGGATACAGAGCTAAAAACATAACCGGTGGATACAAAAGTCTATCGATCTTAAACTATACTCCTGAAATACGTGATAAAAATATCAATAACTATCAAAAGCAAATTTTAGACCAGGATACACAAACTTTAAAATCCGAAATAGCTCTGGATAAATTGGATTATGACAAAAGCCTTGATGCATGTGGACTTTGCTGTCCCGGACCGCTCATGCAGGTCAAAGCAGCTGTGGATGATTTAACAGAGGGACAGATTCTAAAAGTGACTGCTTCCGACCCGGGTTTTTACGAAGATATAAAGGCATGGTGCAGGAGGACATATAACGAACTCATTGATTTAAGAAGAGATAAAAGCAATATCACTGCCTTCATTAAAAAAAAACAAAATAACAGAGTCGAGACAGAAAAACCTATAAAAGATATTCCACCTGTGAGGGACAACAAGACCATGGTAGTGTTCAGCGGTGATTTAGACAAAGCTATAGCTTCCTTTATCATAGCAAACGGAGCTGCATCCATGGGTAAAAAAGTCACTATGTTCTTTACATTCTGGGGATTGAATATTTTAAGGAAGAGTGAAAAAGTTCCTGTAAAAAAGGGTTTTATGGATTCCATGTTCGGATTCATGATGCCAAGGGGCAGTAAAAAATTAAAACTGTCCAAAATGAACATGATGGGTATGGGTACTAAAATGATAAGAAAAGTTATGAAAGATAAAAACATAACCTCTCTTGAAAACCTGATCAAATCAGCTTTAGACAATGGTATAGAGATAGTAGCTTGTCAGATGTCCATGGACGTTATGGGCCTTAAAAAAGAAGAACTCATAGACGGCGTCAAAGTAGGAGGTGTTGGCTATTATCTAGGTGAAGCTGAAGATTCCAATGTAAATTTATTTATATGATATTAAAATTTATCATGCAGAAAACGTACCTAGTTTATATAAATCAAATTCAGGTACGTTATTTTTGTATTTATTTCATAATAACCTTATGTATTAATACTGGCTTTTCAGCCCTGCTGCCGATAGTTATATTCTTGTAGATTCTGGTTTTTATTTCCTCAACATCCCGGCAATTAGAATGTATGGTTAAAAATTTTTCCCCTTTTTCTACCCTATCGCCAATCTTCTTATGAAGCACAAGCCCCACGGAGGGATCTATCTTGTCCTCTTTAGTAGCCCTGCCTGCCCCAAGAAGCATTGCCGATATTCCAATTTCATCGGCCACAATATTGGAGACAACGCCACTTTTCAATGCGGTCAGATCAATTTTATATTTTGCCCGTGGTAATTTTTTAGGGTTATCCACAATTGACGGATCTCCCCCTTGATTTTCAATAAAGGCCTTGAACTTTTCAAGGGCTCTGCCAACTTTTATTGATTCAATAAGTTTTCCTCTGGCCTCTTCCAACGTATCTGCTTTTTTAGCCAGAACCACCATCTCACTCCCAAGTGTCAGAACCAGTTCCGTAAGATCTTCTGGCCCTTCTCCCCTTAGTGTATCAATAGCTTCTTTTACTTCAAGGGCATTACCTACGGCAAATCCCAGCGGCTGTGACATATCTGAAATTACAGCCATGGTGTTCCTGCCCACACTGTTTCCTATCTTAACCATGGCAAGTGCAAGCTTTTCCGCATCTTTATCGGTCTTCATAAAAGCCCCCGCACCTGTTTTAACATCCAGTACTATGGCATCAGCTCCTGCCGCAATTTTTTTACTCATTATGGAACTTGCAATCAAGGGTATGGATTCCACTGTTCCCGTTACATCCCGGAGAGAATATAATTTCTTGTCTGCCGGAGTCAAATTACCCGTCTGGCTCATGATTGCAATTCTATCATCATTTACCAGCTGAATAAATTTATCCTTTGTAATTTCCACATGAAACCCATCAATAGACTCCAGCTTGTCAATAGTTCCACCAGTATGTCCCAGACCACGTCCTGACATCTTTGCAACAGGTATATCCAGGGATGCAACGAGAGGTGCCAGCACAAGTGTTGTGGTATCTCCCACACCACCAGTAGAATGCTTATCAACTTTTATGCCTCTGATCTCCGACAAATCCACAGTCTCACCAGATCTCACCATTGACATTGTAAGATCAGACATCTCTCTGGCACTCATATTCTGAAAATAGATCGCCATAGCCAGGGCACTTGCCTGATAATCCGGAATTGCTCCACTGGTATAGCCTCTTACAAAAAAATTGATCTCCTCCCTGCTGAGTTCCCCTCCATCTCTTTTTTTTGAAATTACATCCACCATTCTCATTTTTATTACCCTTTCATTTTAATTTGTTTAAGAAACTTTCCCCATATTTCGGTAATTGTACTTTGAAATTATCCGCAATTGTAGCCCCTACATCAGAAAATGTTCTGCGTACACCCAAGCTTTTTCCAGTATCAAATCTCTTTGAGTAAACAAGAAGCGGCACAAATTCTCTGGTGTGATCTGTTCCAGTATAAGTGGGATCATTTCCATGATCTGCGGTAATTATCAACAAATCATCCTCATTCAATTTTTCAAAAACCTCCGGCAGCCTTTTGTCAAAGTCCTCCAGTGCATTTCCATAGCCAACAGGATTGCGGCGATGTCCATAAGCTGCATCAAAATCAACCAGATTTATAAAACTGATACCGTGAAATTTTTCATCCAGCAGTGCAATTAATTTATCCATACCATCCATATTATTTTTACTTCTGACTGCCCGTGTAATACCTTCTCCATCAAAAATATCGGAAATTTTGCCGATTGCAATACAATCCAGACCGGCTTCCTTCAAGTAATCCATCACCGTTTTATCAAAAGGTTTCAAAGCATAGTCATGGCGATTCGGGGTCCTTTTAAAGGTATCCGCTGTTTTTCCTACAAAAGGTCTTGCAATAATTCTTCCCAAGACATAGGGCTCATCCTTTGTTATATCACGGCAGTACCTGCATATCCTATAGAGTTCATCAAGTGGTATGACATCTTCCTGTGCTGCAATTTGAAGTACGGAATCTGCCGAGGTATAGACAATGAGCTCACCGGTCTTAAGCTGTCTCTCCCCTAATTCTTTTATAATCTCCGTTCCACTGGCAGGCTTATTTGCTATGACCTTTCTTCCCGAAAATCTCTCTATTTTTTCAATTAACTCCTGTGGAAAGCCATTGGGAAAAACGCGGAATGGTTTGTCAATATATAATCCCATCATCTCCCAATGTCCCGTCATAGTATCTTTTCCCCGGGAAGCCTCCCGCATTTTCCCGAAATAAGCTTTGGGGAAGACAGCTTTTTCTATTCCTTTGATTTCACAAATATTAGATAATCCCAACGCCGACATATACGGCATATCAAGTCCATCTTTTTTCTCCGCAATATGCACCAGTGTGTTTACACCAAAATCACCAAATTCATTTGAATCTGGTGATTCGCCAATGCCCACCGAGTCCATAACTATGATATGTACTCTCTCAAATGCTCTCATTACAAATTCCCCTTTCATAAAGTAATTCTTAGGTTCATCTAAAACCTTCCCCATGGGGAAGGTTTTTCTTCAAGTGAATAATCTCACATTATAGAATAACTATCCTTTAACAATGGAAACTCCGGAACTCGTTCCAATACGATTTGCCCCTGCCTCAACCATATCAACGGCCTCTTCTCTGGTATGAATACCTCCGGCGGCCTTAACTCCCATATCATCCCCAACGGTACTGCGCATCAATTTTACGTCTTTTACTACAGCTCCCGCATTGGAAAATCCAGTAGAGGTCTTTACAAAATCCGCACCTGATTTCTCAGCTATCCTGCAGGCTCTCACTTTTTCCTCATCATTTAAAAGGCAGGTTTCAATAATCACCTTTACCAGCGCCTTTCCTTCTGCCGCTTCCACAACACTTCTAATATCCTTTTCCACATAAGCATCATTCTTATCCTTAAGTTCACCTATATCTATAACCATATCCAATTCCGATGCGCCATTTTTAATGGCATCCACTGCTTCAAAAACTTTTGCTTCAGTAGTGTTGGCCCCGAGGGGGAAGCCTATGACAGTACATACCTTTATTCCACTGCCTTTCAATTCCTCACCTGCAAGTTTAACCCATTTTGGATTTACACACACAGATGCAAATCCATACTGTTTAGCTTCTTTTGTCAGCTGAATGATCTGCTTTTTTGTAGTGTCCGGTTTTAGTGCCGTATGATCAATTATTTTAGCAATATCCATATGATCTCATAGTGAAAGTCGTACATTCTAAGTACCTCGCTTTCACTAAAACTCACCTCTTTCCCAATTCACAGTGTACAATCAATGATGCTTTTCATCATCAGTCTAAAATCTATAAGGATTGAACTCTGATGTCATAACTCTATGATAAATCCTTTTTGGTAAAAGCTCCAGGTAAAATTTCATTTAAAGTTTTAACAATATATTCTTTTTCATTTTTAGCAAGAATTATTTTCATATCCGGTAAAGCAAATTCAGCCATTACCTGCCTGCAGATACCGCAGGGCCAGGTATAATTATTTTCTGCTCCAGCTATGGCAATTGCCCTCACAGCTTCATGTCCTTCAGACACAGCCTTGAATATGGCAGTCCTTTCTGCACAATTGGTGGCTCCATAGGAAGCATTCTCTATATTACAGCCAGTGTATATATCCCCATCTTCAGTCAATACCGACGCTCCCACCTTAAAACCAGAATAAGGTGCATAGGCATTTTTTCTTCCCTGAAAAGCTTTTGAAATGAGCTTTCCATAATCGATCTCCATATTATCCCCTCCAGTACCATTTAGTTTTTTTAATACCTTAGAATCACTTGAGCTGCGACAAATCAATGCAGATCACTGCCCTGAAATTCCGTCATATATTTCCAGTAATGCTTTGGCATATTACTGCTACGGCATTTAAGGTTTCTCCTGTTTTTTATTTCAACTGTATTGTAAAACATTCTCCACAACCTTCTAAAATATTTCTCCTGGTCATCCGCTTTTGCCATCTGTAAATTGACCATGGGAATAATTTTGTATTCATGTGGTCTGTACACAAGTGCCATATCATGCGTTTTATCGTAAATTAAAAAATGTTCTTCAGCATACCTCTGGCAAAAATGCCCGGCAATAAGAGGAAGTACATAATTCCGGGGTTCAATTTGTGATACCAGTATATCACTGAAGATGGAAAATCTCAAAAATCCCTTTAGAAGATGGCTTTCACTTTTTAAGTATTTTACAGCTTTAAACAATTTATCCACCACCTCATCCCCAAACATACTCATAACTGAGGACCCGTAATGATATCCTCTCCTCAAAAACAAGAGCATATACATTTCTTTCTGAGACATACATGTCAAAAAAGCACATCTTAAAAATTCAAGGGCAGATTTTCCCATTTTTCTGGGTATTGAATTTATGACCCTTGTGGATTCCTTAAAATCCGTAACAATTTCCCTTACCGGGAAAAAGGTAGTCTGAAATTGAGCAGAAGATATGATATCCATAGGTATTTCTTTTTTATAATAGCTTTCAAACACACAGCACATGAACCCTTCAAAAGTTCCATCATATTTATATATAATATTTGATCTTTTGATCATCTGCATTCCCCCTATGCCAATGGAAGCTTATCAAAAAAAGACATCTGTTCATGCTTTTTTCCTAAAGTAAAATCTCTATAATATCTATCTACAGATCCTCTGGACATAAGCGCCCTTATAACTGCATCCCTTTCCGTATTCAGCCCCTCTATTGTATTTCCGGAACACAAAATGAAATATTGGGCTCTTTTGAGTACAACTCCTATTTTTTTGAGTGCTTCAAAATTCAGTAAAAAATTCCGCCTGGCAGCTACGATTCTCTTTGCACTTCTTATGCCAATTCCGGGTACTCTTATCAGTTTTTCATAAGACGCCCTGTTTACATCTATCGGAAAATACTCTCCGTGATTCAGTGCCCAGTTGCATTTAGGATCTATATATGGATTGAAGCTCTGATGCCTCCTATCCAAAATTTCATTTGCCCTGAAGCCATAGTATCTCAAAAGCCAGTCAGCCTGATAGAGGCGATGTTCACGTAAAAGTGGAGGCCTGGTATTCACCCGGGGAAGCAGTGAATTCTCAGCTACCGGTATGTATGCAGAAAAAAACACCCTTTTAAGTTTGTATTTCCTGTAAAGTCCTTCCGCCAGGTTCAAAATGTGAAAGTCAGTATCGGGGGTAGCACCTATAATCATCTGGGTGCTCTGACCTGCCGGTGCAAATTTATATGCATGTCGGTATCTTGCAGCATCTCTGGAATTTTGTACTATACAATCTTTAATATAGCCCATAGGTGTTAAAATGGAACCTTTTGACTTGTCCGGTGCCAGCAGCTTCAAGCTGTTCTGTGACGGAAGCTCAATGTTCACACTCATTCTGTCTCCCAAAATGCCAAGCTTATGTATAAGCCTGCTGTCAGCCCCTGGAATAGCTTTTACATGTATATATCCAAAAAATTTGTATTCATTTCTCAAGAGCTCAAGCACCCGAATCATCCGCTCACAGGTGTAATCAGGATTTTTAAACACTCCGGAACTCAAAAAAAGTCCCTCTATATAATTACGGCGGTAAAAATTCATGGTCAAATCCGCCAGTTCACGCGGCGTAAATGAAGCTCTGGGCACATCATTTGAACGTCTATTTACGCAGTATTTGCAATCATAAACACAGACATTTGTCATCAAAACCTTTAAAAGTGAAATACACCTTCCATCTGCCGAAAAGCTGTGACATATTCCACAGGCCACAGAACTTCCAATTCCACCAGTACCTGCCCTTCTATTTACTCCACTGGAAGTACAGGCCACATCATATTTCGCCGCATCGGTGAGAATTTTCAATTTATCAAAAACATCCACAGAACCACTTCCATTCTTTTCTCCATATTATCATAGAACATATGTTCTGTAAAGTAATTTTTTCCACTTTCCCATCATATTTGCTTTAACAGCTGCCATTGCCAGAAATCCCATTTCCCTGGAAATAAAATGGGATCCACAATTGTCTTTATTCTACAATTACTGCTGCCCCGTCCGGTATAACAGTAACTTTTGCATTTTTCCCCAGAATATCATAGGCTTTGTTCAAGGCCTCTTTCACAGTATAGGCATGAAGCATGTGAATATTTTTTACAAGCTCTGGATCACACATATCCGTAACCAGAATCACAGTAAATTCACTCAGTATCCTGGCCAGCATCTGTGACTCCCATTGATCCGGCGTGGTATCTCTTCTAGAAAGCCTGGAGACTTTTTTCAGAAACTCTTGAGGTGATTTCACATTTGCCAAATTGTCATAAAATGCCTGTCCGCCATGGCCGTCATTACAAGCAGCCACCATTATGATCACACCGCCCTTTCTGCAAGTGGCTTCAGCAGCCACCATACCTTTGACAGACTGATATATATTTTGATCCAGAGGATATCCTCCATTAGTGGAAATAACTATGTCGGCCTCCACCCTTTTAACCCTGGACAGCTTTCTGAAAAACTCACAGCCTTCTTCATGAGCCAGCCTGCTGTCACCTGCAAAGGCGTTTATTATTTTCTTGTTTTTATCCGTAACTACATTTATTATAAAAGCCAATTTTGCCTTTTTGGCAGCAGCTAACATATCCATATGAGTTGGATTATTTCGAAGGTTACCTGTTCTGGCATAAGGACTTGCTATAAATTCAGAACAATGATTGGACATAATGGTTTTTGCAGAGGATATTCCGGGAAGTATACTTTTTCTTCCTCCTGAAAAACCTGCAAAGAAATGAGATTTTATAAGTCCTTCCGCTATCAAAAGCTCGGTTTCAGCTGCTGTCTTATTTATCTCAAGATCCCATCCCGATGGAAAGGCAGCTATTTTAACCAATTTGCTTTTGTCCCGTGAGTCATGCACTATTATATTTTCATTCTCAACTATTTCTTTACCAAACTTGTCTACGAGCTCCTCCCTGGTTGTAGCTCTGTGAAATCCCGTGGCAATTAAAATTTTAATGTCAATATTGGGATTTACCTTTCTTATTCTCCCTAAAAGTATTGGCATTATGATCTTACTGGGAAGGGGCCTTGTATGATCACTGCTTATTATAACCATATTATTTTTGCCTTTTACCAGCTCCTCCAGTTTTGGAGAACCTATTGGGTTATCAAGGGCTTTTTCAACTATTTCATCCTCTGTAAGTTTCACTTTAAAATCAACTGGCTTTGGTTCAAGTACTGCAGCAAGATTCCTGTCATCGATTTCAACTTCAACAGTTCTTTTACTATAAGGCAATTTTATTATCGGCATCAATAAATCTTCCTCTCTATAATTTAATAAAATCATATATTTAAAGTAATACATCCTTCAATACTAAAATATTGGTACTATGGTACTACCACTTATAAGTTAATTTTATCATATGTACTTAAATTTTTCTATCCCTGATATTTTATAACCTTCACATCATTTTCAAATACTATTTGGACAAGCATTAATATTTAGTTCATTTGAAATAAAATATTAACTTTTATAATCTAATGTGCTAAAATAACACATAAGGAGATTATCATAATAATTTCTTAATAACATTTATTAATTCAAAAGAGAGAATTAAGAAAGGGCGATTGTTATGGACAAACAAAATAATATTTGTGCTTTTATCAACTGCAATATAATCGATGGAAAATTTGAGAAAGACATTGTAAAAGAAGGTGTAATATTAGTAGAAACTTCTGATGGTGCAGGTAAAATAAAATCTCTTGGAAATAAAGATGAAGTAAGTATCCCCAAGGATTGCAAAATTGTAGATTTAAAAGGTAAATATGTACTTCCAGGGATTATAAACGCCCATGTACATCTTTTTGGAGATGGAAATCCGAATTCACCGGAACAAGTTAAGAGAACTCCTGATGAAAATTTGGAATACATGAAATCTTCTCTTGGAAAACATTTAATTAAAGAAACCATGAAAAAAAATGCAATGGCAGCACTTCACGCCGGAGTAACCACTTTTCGAAGTGTAGGAGATCCCTTCTATTACGACTTAGAAGTAAGGGATGAAATAAAAAGCAGCAATGAAGTGGGACCTACAATGTTATGTGCAGGACCTATGATATGCATAACTGGAGGTCACGGATATAAATTTGTATCTGAAGCCATAGATTCACCTTGGGAAGGAAGAAAAAAGGTGAGAACCCATGTATACAATGGAACTGACCTGATAAAAATAGCCAATACGGGTGGAGTAACTGATTCCAAAAAAATAGGTGAAGCTGGAAGGGCAGAAATGACCTATGATGAAATTGCAGCCATATGCGATGAAGCACACAGAGCAGGCCTTCTTGTAGCAAGTCACTGTCAAAGTACCAAAGGATTAAAAGAGGCTCTAAGAGGCGGAGTAGATACCATAGAGCATGGTGCTGAAATGGATGACGAGGTAATATCCCTATTCAAGCACAATCCCAATTCTTTAAGAGGATATAGTTCTCTTACCCCTACATTCCTCACTATATATTATATAGCAAATCTCAGTACAGAATATACCAAGCTAACTGACGTACAACTTGCCAATGGAAAAATTATAGAAAAACGTATGATCTCAGGCTTCCAGACAGCACTCAAAGAGGGAATCAAACTGGCACTGGGTACTGATGCTGCCATGCCTTACGTAACTCATTACGGTACATGGAAAGAATTAAAGCTTGATGTCAAATATGGAGCTACAAATAAGCAGGCCATAATGTATGCAACTAAATCCAACGCTGAAGTTTTAGGTATAGATAAAGAAGTTGGCACTCTGGAACCTGGAAAATTTGCAGATTTTATAGCAGTTGACGGAAATCCTGTTGAAGATTTGAATTACTTAGGCAATCCATACATGATAGTTAAAAATGGACAAGTTTTGGATAAAACAGATAAATATATCATACCTGAAGTCGAAAATATGATAAAAGGACTGGATAAGGAAATGTAGTTATAAAAATCAGCTATTTTAAGTGCCTAAAGTAAAATGAGTAGAGCTTATATCGAAGCTTTGCTCATTTTTTATTTATCTAGATTCTGCCATTTTGTTAATACTCCCTACTCCCAAAGTGGAAGATAGGCACTGCTGCACACCTGAATAAGGCGATTCTTAGGTTCACAGTGATTTGTTTATCAGCCTATCGGAAAATTTTTCTTAGAATCTCCAGATAAAGCGCATCTTCATAGAATCTACATATTAATTATGTATTATTAAATAGAAAATAATTATCAAATTTATAATATATCAAATAATTGGAAAAATTAATTATGTATAAGTGAGGGATAATAAATCATGTTAAAAATTGAAGATAAAGCTTTAAATTATGCTGGGGACAGAAATCTGTGTTTTGTAACATCTGTTAAAAATACATCAATAGACTGTGATTGTGGAAATGTCCATAATAATGTTAAAACTGTTAAAATTAAAGTTCTATTCGAAACCGAAGTAGCAGATAAAGAGCTGTATAATATTTATGAATATAAAGGCATAAAATTATTTGTATTAAAAACTTTAAACATCACAGGTGACATAGACATTTATCAAAAGCCAAAGGTTCTTTTCATGAGACCAAAATTCGGACTTAAAGGTATTACAGCCTGAAGGAAATACCCTCCATTTTCATAAATGCATCCCTAATGGAACAGGCAGCTTTTTCAGCTGCCTTAAAAATCTATGCTTAGTAATAGGAAGTTTTTTGTTTCAGATCAATTATCTAAATTGCTTTGATCTTTATAGGAGTATATTTTGCTGTACTAATTATCAAATATGTCCTTATTATAAGAGAAGTTGCACGGTTCACCATCACAATTTAAAGCTACATCGTCATATTCTCCTGCAAATATAACCTTTTTATCTATAACATCCTCATATAATCTTTCTTCAGCTTTAAAATCTCTTTCATTTTTCATAATTCATACCTCCATTTATTTAATAAGAATTAACATCCACTAATAATCTTTATCAACTAATTATTATTATAGCACAAGTTACCAATTAGTCAATACTTTTTTAATATATTTTATTTATTTTCTAATTTATCATTTATCTGTTTGATTCTGTGTTTCCATACACTATACTGTATTATCCATATTGCAACGTACATTGCTAAAAATATGATGAAGCAACCTACAATTCCAGCAAATGTGTGTTCCTGCCAGTGTGAAAAGTAGGCAATGGAAACATTGTAATGGAAGTTATAATAAAATGCATAATTGATTGTTTGAGAAAACTCCAATCATCATTTTCCCATATTACAGAACCTGCACCCATAACAGCACTTAAAAGGCCTGACAGGGTAAACTGCAGGATGACTGCATTTATCTGAATACATTCTTCAAAACTCTTAAAGATTAGTTCTTATCAAATAATTTAGGATATATGTACAATATACATCCAATTATTACAGAAACTATAATATAATTAATCATATTACCCTTTAATTTAATGATTTGAAACCCTATAAAAAGTACCACAAATATAACAATAAAATTCATTACTCCAAGTAACCTTTCCTTTTTGATATAATCATCTCCTTATATATTGAAAATATTTTTATAGATTAATATCGGTTCCTTTTGCTTCCATCTTTATTAAATAATTTTCTTAAATATATTTCATCAATAACTATCATGACTACAGCACCTGTCAATAAAAATAATAGCTGTACCTTTCCGTTGTTAATACCCAGCGGTTGAATAATCGCCCAGATTCCTAAAATGCCATTAATACACCCAAATAACATCATACTAATTCCACCGCATTTTTGGGACACATTCCAGGTATCCTGATTTTTCATTGCAAAAGGTGTTCTATAACCATAAGTACTATTTATATTTTCCGGCGGATACTTAAATAAAATAAAACCAAATAGGATAGAAAATATACATACTCCCAAAGAAATCATATACCTGCCTCCAATCAAAATATCTATGCTTCTCCATAATCTTTAACAAAATATAAAAATCCTATTTTTGTAACTTTATAATTGATTATTACATTTCCTGTTTCTATATCATATAAGTTATTACCAGTAATAGTATAGATCATAGCATTTTCTTTATCTAGCTTACTTTTATCCATATTATATTGTCCCTTATTAATGTGTACAGTTCCCTTAAATGCTCTAATTGGATGTCCTGTTACAAATACATGAGTTCTAACAGATAAAAAAGGGGAAGAATGAATCAAGATAAATACTCCAATGATTATCAAAATGGCTATTGTTGTAATCTCTTTTTTTAAAAAATTCATTTTAATCTCCTTTTATATTTAAAATATTGTTACAATTTAATTTTAGCATATTTAAGGGTCACAGTAAAAATTTATGTGGCGCAGATTTTCCATCAATATGAATACTATTTCTTCTTGAACTTATACCTGTATCTTTTGGTATCCCTGCTTTCAAATATCATATTATCTACATTATTCTTTTGATTGTAAAAGAATTAACATTGATAAGGAATTAGCACCCACAGATGATTTAGAAAAAGAAATTATAACTATTTTATCTCATAAGAAAATTATTATAGTTAATCCTAATTCACCAATAGAGGCTTTCCCTGAATTAGAGGAAGATCCTTTTCCTATAATTTATTATATATACTATGTTAATTATTTTCTTAATATAGATTTTTCAAATAATAGTAAAGAGAAAATTATCAGTGATATAATAAATCCATCTGAATTTACTAAAAATAACAGTGAAGAAGCATTCAAAATTTGGAGAGACATTGCATTGTCCGAGTGTTTGGAATATCTTAATTTTCAAATGGATAGTGTAAGATTTGATTTTAACCCCGGTAAAAAAACAATAGCTGTATTTAATGACTTGCTTGATAATTTTTCGGTTTCACAAATTTATGGAATAATTTATAAAGCTATAACTAACGCCACTAAATTTTGTCAAGAAAGTGATATTTCAAAAAACAGGCAGCAAATTCAGTTATTGGTGATTGTCAAAGATATGTGGAGAAAGCATTGCTAAATAAATGGGATTTAACAAAATATCATAAACTGAAAGATCTTCCTCAAACAATAATTAGTGAATTCTTTTTCAATAGAATAGTGAAGATAGGAAGTTTAGGATTTGATATGCCACCTATGATGCTCTAATTCAAAAAAAATAAAGCCCCGTTTCTGGGGCAATAATTATTTCTATGTTTAAATTTTATGTCAATAAACCTATAGCATATATTTTTTGCCCCAGATGCATAATTCAGTTAATATATTTTCTAATGATCTTCCCCTATCAGTAGGTATGTATTCCACTTTAGGCGGAATTGTTGTATAGGGGATTCTTTCAATAAGGTTATCCATCTCGAGTTTTTTTAATTCCTGTGATAATATTTTATGGCTTATATTTGGAATAGACTTTTTTAATTGCCCATACCTTATTGGTTGTCTCTTTAATATATACCATAATATTATTGCTCTCCACTTACTGCCAATAACGGTCATAGAAAATCCTAGAGAACATTTGAAGTCTTTTTGTCTTTTTTCCTGATCTTTAAATTCTTCAATTTTAGTTTTATCCATTTTTTTATTCTTCTTTCTAAATAGTAAGTATATGATAAAAAAGTGCGTACTTGTACATACTGTCTAATAAAATTAGAATTTACTTCGTAACAATACCTTATATATATTATAACTTATAAAATGCTTTATAAAAAGTTTAAAGGGGATGTTTTAATGGATAAAGTCAACGTTTATGAAAAATTAAATCTTTTTAATGAATACTGGAGTCCCAAAATTCTAGGCGAAATTAACGATTCCTATTTGAAGGTTGCTAAATTTAAGGGTGAGATTTTATGGCATAATCATGAAAACGAAGATGAAATGTTTTATGTTCTAAAAGGATCATTGATTATTAAGTTTAAGGATAAGGATGTTACTTTAAATGAAGGAGAATTTCTCATTATTCCCAGAGGAAATGAACATATGCCTGTTGCTAAAGAAGAGGTTCATGTAATGCTAATTGAAGCAAAAACCACATTAAATACTGGAGACGTAAAAAATGAAAGAACAGTTGAGGAACTTGATAGAATTTAATGCAATCAATTTTCGTTTTATGACCTAAAAGAGTTGCCCCAGACCTGGGGCTAAAACTATTACGTTGGCTGTGCCGTATTAGTCGCCTCTTGCGCAGAAGCCGCAATACTCTGCATATCAGCAACCTTCTTTTTTAATTCTTCATTCTCTTGTTATAATTTTGTTTGGTACTATGTCAAGAAAAAGCACAAATTAAAATAGGAAAATTCTAAATAAGCCTATAAACTTTAACTTGCAATTGATTCATTAAATTTTGCAGTCTTTCTATATACTTTTTCAAACTTGTTTGATGACATATAATTGCAGTGGCTGTGAATCCTTACAGTATTATAATTTGAAAGTGTCTAAGCTATAATTTTTTGTGAGTATAAATCCATAATACTTGCAAGGTATACAAAACCTGCATTAGTCCAAAGATTGTAATATCTGTACACCATACTGCATTTGGTGCAATAGGGTTAAACTGCCCATTTAAAATGTTTTCCAGCTTACTGCTGAAATCAGAATTCTTTGTAGTAATAGTAAGGCTTTACATATTGAGCCTTAATTCCAAACTAAGGGGTTCTAATCCGATTATTTGTATAAATACTATAATCCACACTACCACCCCATGTTTTAATACATTTATTATATGTATATAAACTTGCATTATACCTTAGTCTGCTAACTTATCCATGACTTCTTTCGGGAATACCCCCGTACCGCCCAATACATATGCATTTTTAAATCCACTAGATTTAATATAATCCTTCAAATCCCCCATATTAGAGCTGCCTGATACATCTGCGAGAAGTATTGGCGAATCTTTGCTAGCAGATAACACACTTCCTGTTATGGCATCTGGAAAATCTAATCCATTTACTACAGTGAAAACAGCATTCCCAAAGTCAAAAGCCTTTGCAATTGCTAAAGAAGTACCATATCTATCTTTACCAGCTATTCTTGGAGTATTTTCATCAGATAGACCGGTAAGTTGCTTAACCTCGTTTCTAACATTTTCACTTACAGAGCCAGTGCCGCCAACAAAATAAATCTTTTCTGGCTTCTTATCCCCTATATATTTCTTAATATAATCTGCCAGTTTATCTTGTTTAGTTATCATTATAGGATATCCATTTTCTGCTGCAACAGGCGATATTGACAGTGCATCTGGGTAGTTATCCTCATTTGCTATAACTATTGGTGTCCCAACAGCAGGTTGTATTGTATCAACTATCTTACTTGCAGTTTCCTCTCTATTAGTACCAGCTAATCTTATGATATTATACCTATAACTAAACCTGTCCAGAAATTCCTGAGAAATTACACCATCACCACCAAGTACATATAAATTTCCGTCTGAATTAAGACACCTAGTTATATACTTAGTTATCTCCACCAAATCTTCCTCACTGTCTCCCAAAAGCAGTATCGGTGCATCTAGCTTCTTCGCTAAAGTTGCACCAGCAAGACTGTCTGGAAAATTCTTACCGCTGGCAACTATTATATTATCTACACTATTTGTTCCAGAGTATTCCTCTGCAATACTTACAGCTGTTTTATACCTATTATCACCTGCTAATCTGGTAAAGTTTATTGTACCGCCGACTGGCACATCTCCACTTTCCCCTGTATCTGAATTGCCACCTGGCGTACTATCTTCATAAGGACTATACACTGGATATTCCCCTTCTCCTGCAATACTTCCTGGTATAAATCCTTCCTCTGATGAATCTGGGTAGTTGTCTTTTGTAGGTTTTCTACTATGTGATAGTAGAGGATTCAATTCATCATCAGAGTTATATATCATAAACCTCAAATACGGAAGCTCACCAGTGTCTGACTCATAGACAAACGAGCGGTTGCTAAATCCTTCAGCTACTTCTCCATCGACAAAAATTGCATATGAAACAACTCTCACACACTGCACATCACTGTTATGCTGAAGAAAATCTACATAAGTTGCATACATCCTTCGTACCTCATAGTACGTATCATAAACCTTTCCATTTGCAGTAAATTTATATCTATAAACTTTACCATCAAGGTTTAACTTTGACACATCTATAAACTTGTGCCTAACACTGGCAATTATATTATCTGAATAACTATCTGTATATTGCCAATTAACCTTATCGGTCAATAAATCACTGTCATCAGGCACCTCGATATAATTTGTTGGTTCAGTTCCAAGACCTGGTAATACGTTATCTGGCTCTGTTATGTCCGATGTTATCCATCCTGTGTTTGTCTTTTTAGGTGCTATCTGCGCATCAACATCTCCATTTGAAAGAGTAAATGCCTTCACAGTATTTCCACCTAGCATAAAACCATCTCCAGCACCAAACAGCATACTCCATAATATTCCAACCGGCAGTAACATACTCATAATTTTTTTCCTATTCATTATAATCTCCCCCATCTATTTTTATCATCACGCTGAAACAAACTTGCCTATGTTGGATATTAAGCGTCTGTTTATAAATATATCTATTTAATCATCTGATGTCAAACTATCTATGTAATTATCTATATACTTAGAGCATTCTTCCTCTGTTGTATATCCCAAATCCAACAGTACACTATGATGCCCATACAGAAGTACACAATCTCCAACGTAATCTTTAATACACAGACTTCCCTTATAATCCTTCTCATATAGTTCTTTACATCGCTGATGAGCATCCTTTAGTGTTGTATTGTCATACCACCATTTAAGCAATAGGCTTACTCGACTATCTCCATTGTGCAGGGCAAACCCTACGCAAGTATTAAACTCTTCTGATGTCATCTTAATAAACTTATTTCTCCGATTGCCATTCACAACAAATCCTTTACTTGATACTAGAAGTTTAGATTATTATTCTGCCAAGTAATACTATACAGCTTTGATTACTTTCCATCCATAACACACTCATTAATTCTGGTTTACTTTATTCTACTAGTATGCTTAAATGCAATGGGTTACTATTTTTTGATGGTATGCCAACCAGTTATGGATTACTAATATTTCTTAGCTAATTATTTTAGTACGTTATTCCGACTTGATTTTCTTTCCATTTACAACAAAACCTTACTAGATTATATAATATTACTAGCGATATCCCCACAACTGAAACTACAGTACAATTCATATTCAATTTTGATGCTATAACTGTGACAAATACTACTACAGTTATCCTAAACAAGGGTCGTATAAATGGATTGGTAATCCCGGATTTTCTGTACTATCAATTATTATTTAATACATCTCATGTTAAGGTTCAACTTTGCCAAAGATGGTGGAACAATAAATTTGGATGGCCAATTTAAATACATCTCATGTTAAGGTTCAACCAATTTAAACTTTCCAAAAAATATAAAAGATGTTAAATTTAAATACATCTCATGTTAAGGTTCAACTCGCAAAGTTCTTCTCAAACATCTCTAAAGCTTGATTTAAATACATCTCATGTTAAGGTTCAACCCTGCCTACAACAAGCAGGGCATACACTGTAACTTTATTTAAATACATCTCATGTTAAGGTTCAACTAAGGATCTTACAGAAGAACAAGTTGGAGATATTGTATTTAAATACATCTCATGTTAAGGTTCAACATGGTAAATGGTATATAAAGGAGGATGAAGAATAGAATTTAAATACATCTCATGTTAAGGTTCAACTTGTTACAGGCTTTATGAATGGATTGATTCTCAATTATTTAAATACATCTCATGTTAAGGTTCAACAACCATAAAAGGGGACATGTTATACTTTTGTTAAATATTTAAATACATCTCATGTTAAGGTTCAACAATTTTATCTCCGTACATTGCACATTTATATTTACTATTTAAATACATCTCATGTTAAGGTTCAACTAATGTAAAACAGCCATTCTTTATTTTATTATAGGACTTAAAGTCGCATAAATAAAGCATTTTCTTCAAAGTTTTCCAGACGTTTTTACTTTTTTCAAGAATAGATAAAAAAAGTGCCTCAATTCACTTCAATTCAAGACATTAAAACACTTTTAAAACTTAATTTGGTTGGAAAAATCAGAGTATTAGATTTTCAGTGTTATTTACATTTACTCCTAAAGTTTCTTCATCAAAACAGCTGTCATTTATAAGTTTTATTATTGTTACAAAATCTGTTCCCTCCACGATTTTGTTCAATTCACTTTTCAATTTTATCAATTTCGAAGGAGTTATAGCTCCCCTGAAAACAGAATTTTGATGGTGATGAAAATATTTCTTACATATTTTAAATATCTTGTTCACCCTTTTTTCATTTACATCATAAAATACAAAGGCGTAATTGAAATTAAAATTTTTCGCCATAAAGCACTGCCCCCAATTCTTACATCATATTCTTTAAGCTGAAAGGTCTGAAATCCTCACCTTCCACCAAATATTTTATAAGCTTGTATCCATCCAATCTTATAGCCGTCTTGTAGCTTATCTTTCTCTTGAGTTTTTTATGATCAAAAACACTTTCAAATCTCTGTTCAATAGCTTGTACAAATATCTTCTTTCCTTCTTCGTTTAAAAGACAGTAATTATACTTTTTATCAAAATGCCTGCCCACCTGAATCTGTTTTGTATTTACAAGTTCAAAAATTGTCTTGTAAACTATAGCCGGTTTGAAAACTTCAGACAAATCAAGGCTTAAAGAAAATCTACCTTCGGAAGGCTCATGCAGATAGCTTATGGTCTGATTCAAATGGGTATTGTAAATCTGAGATACGGTCTTTGAATATAAGATGGAATTTCCAAAGGATATAAGCGCATTTATAGGGTTATCCGGCGGCCTTTTCACTCTTTTATTGAGTATAAAATCCTTAGGAAGAATATATTTGAAATTCTCATAAAATCTCTGCCATATTTCACCTTCAATTCTCAATATCTGTTTTATGCCGAGATTATCATCTTCCATATATTCGGGAACCCTTTCTCTCATCCATTCAACGGTATCATACACTTCCTTTTTATCATGTCTGTAGTAATGATAAAGCACTTCACATATATTGTCAGCTATTCCCTGTACAAAAGTTTTTGCTATTTTGTTTCTGTTATTTAAAAATGCTTCTACTTGTTTTATGGTAACTTTGCCGCTTACCAGGGTTTCTTTAGGATAAAAGCTGCCACTGTAGTATCCATAATAATTGAAAAAGTGAATTACTATCCCTGCCTTTGCAGCAAAATCAAAGAACTTACTGTTTACCGTGATTTCATTCATGCAGTATATTTCCCTTGTGGATTCTATAGGCAAATAAAAATTTCCTTTTTCATTATGAAATAAAACAGAATTATCTTTTCTCTTGAGTTCACCCATACTCATCAAATACTTAGTGCCGCTGGCCATGAAATTTCACCCTCCTACAATCTATTCTAAATATAACAGTATTCATAATAGGCACACTTCCTGCATCCTTTTACTTTTTTAACTTTAGGAGGCATGTCCTCTTCAAACAATTTTTCCATATTTGAATTCAGCCCTTTTAGCTTCATTTCATTTTCCTCTGTAAGGCTTACATATATTATCTTCTTGTCCTGCTTGTTTTTCTCCTGAAATTCAATTTTTCCCTCTCTATGAATTCCCTTACTTTTCAACAAGCTGAGATAGAACAACACCTGCCACTTCACCGCTTCTATATCTGCATCAGATTTTTTTATCTCTACCAGATAATCTTTTGTGATTTTATCTATTTTCACATTGTCTATGGATATTTCTGCATTCTTTTTTCCTTCGGATTTTAATTCATGAATTATCTTTCCTATGTGAACATCCTCACTATTGTCCTCCATGTTGATCCTGCTTCCATGAAGCCAGCACTGCCTCTTGCAGTGAAAATAATAATTTATGAGCGTACCGTTTATTTTCATGCTGAATCACCCCGTAATTATATAAACAAATTTTAATCATCCCCAACAAACAAATCTAATTTACCATTTAGTGGAATTTTAACTCCAACATCATAGTCATATGAAAAATTAAGAATACGATAATAAGTTTTTTCAAATTCTGGGTCAATTAAATGTCCCAGTCCCAGTTTTGGATCAGCAAAATAAGCCGGCAGTGAAACTGTGTAATCATACTTAAGATTGCCCTCATCGTAATCTTTCTGTAAAATAAAATCTTCCTTAGGAAATTCAATATCTCTTATATCATAAACATCCTGACTCTGCTCTATGCCATGGAGCTTTTCTATAACTTTATCAATCATATTATATCCATCTCTAAACTTACTTTGAATCTCATCTTCAATTTTTTTATCACTGTATAATTTATCATACACAATATTCAGCCATTCATTATATTTTGCCAATGTAAACAGACCTTCTTCTATAGTTTCATATGTTAATTCAAGTACTTTATAATAATAGGGTTTTTCATTTATATTTTTGAATATAAATATTTCACCCAATTTATCAGGATTCTTTCTTCTATTCACCCTGCCAAACCTTTGAATCAAAGAATCTATAGGTGCATTATCTGTATACATAACATCAAAATCTATATCAAGAGATATTTCAACAACCTGAGTAGCTACTAAAATAAAATGCTCCTTATTGTCCAATTTATTACATATTTGACTTTCCTTCGTTACTCTATCCATTTTTTTAAATTGAGAATTATATAAAACTATATTTCCTATTTTCTTTTTTAGGCTCAAAAATGTTTCTATTGAATCTCTTATATTATTTCTTACTATTAAAATATTTTTCCCTTTATTATATTTATCAATAATATCATTTAAATTATTATCCAAGGAATCATCTATTTTGTGTATATAATTTGCTTTTTGAGAAAATAGTTTTGAATCAGTAACAACTGGCATTTTATCTATACCTATTAATTTTTTTGTTTTATCAGGTATGGACGCACTCATAATACAGACGGGTACTTTGTAATACTGACAAATTTCTAAAAATCTTTTTATAAATCCCATCATTTTAAAGTCATAAGAATGAACTTCATCTATTATCACTACTGATTTCATAAAATTCAACATAGCAATATTATATCTGCCTGTATTCAGAAAATATTTAAACAAACTATCTATTGTGGACACTGTAAAATTCTTATTAAACGTTTTGCTGAATAAAATATTACTTTCACATTCATCGTCAATTTCTCCATGCTCTTCTTCATATTGCTTTTCTAGAAACATTTTAGATGCTCCATGCACAAGGCCGGTATTATCATTAGAAAATACCTCTGCAGCTCTTTCATAAAGCTTATTCGAAGTAGTTTGAGTGGGCAATGTATATATAATCTTGCCATTTCTGCCTTTTAAATTCTTTATACCCCATAAAAATGAACCTTCAGTTTTCCCTTCTCCTGTCGGAATTTCAACTAGTACACTTCCTTTAAAATTTGAAAGTTCATCTTGAAAATTTTTAGGCCTGAATTCTGGAATGTCTATTGATTTTGCCAATCTTTTACATAGCTCACTTTTATCTATTAAATTATCGAATTCTATTTTGGGCATAGTTTCATTGAATTTGGCAGAAGCTATCCAATCCGCCAGGTTCAATATGCCTAAAACATAGGAATATACCAATCTCAATTTTTTATAATTTATTTCCCCTACATCTTCTTCCGTTCCTTCTACACACCTATATATACATCTAATCCTACTTCCCATTTTCTTTAGAGGAATTTCTTCATATTCAAAAGTATAGCTGCACTTTCTGTTCATATATTTTTCATAAGCATTTTTATATCCATAAAAAAATTCTTTCGCACAATCAAGAAACTCAAATTTAAGTTCCTTACTATTGCCTGCACTTTTAAATTTACTGTTCTGATTAAAAATACTATGGTGTGTCATTACACAAAGCATAAGTAAATTTATGCCATACAAATTAAAACTTTTTATCTTAGCCATTAAATCAGCTGAATAAAATGAATGGTAACTTTTAGTCTCATGTTCTATAGTTTCCTTAAACTGATAGGTAGCTTTACCTACATCATGAAAATATGCACAAAAGAAGATCAGATCTTCAATTTTATTTTTTTCCCATCCAATTTCGCAGCAAACTTTTCCCAGTTCATTGTTATTTATTAGTTTTAGTGCTTCTTTTATAACAGCAGAAGTATGCTCATTTAAATTCTGTGTAGCACCATCTTTTCTCTTTTTAGCCACAACAAAATCAACCATTATACATCAAATCCAATCAATAAAAAATTAATTTGTTATTTTCACATATATAGCTTTTAACACCTTTTATTTCAACATAACAGTTCAAAAATTCTATCTGTTTACATAAATCTGTGCCAGTTCTCTCGGATCTTTTACTCTTATTTTCTTTAATTTCATACTTTAAAGGAACTACATTAGCTGTTGGTATCTCCATCATATTTGAAAAATCATCTACTTTAGCCTGGTATTCATACCCTCTGTCCATAAAAACAGAATTAACAATTTCAGTACTGTTTTCATCAAAATCCAAATCATAGGCCACATCATATATTTTCACAATTTCATCATCAAGACCAAGAGATGGAATTGATTTAGGATACAACAGAGAATCATATATTTCTTCACTCAATTCTTTATCATCAGTCATAAAATATATGGTATATTTGGCATTAAAAAGCCTATCTCTTCTTATAATGCTCCTGCCATGATTCTTATTCCCAAAAGTTTTATATGTCCAAAGATCCTTTGCCTTCCCCTTTATAGAATCTATCACAACAGAAACCTTTATCTTATTCTGATTTAAAATATTATAAAAAAAATTTTCCGATTTTCCCATTATATTGGTTATCATTCCAATTACAGTAGTTTTAGGTGGTGCAAGAAAAGTTTTGTGGTAAGTTCTAAAGAAGGGTATTCTAAACGAATTAAATACTCCTTCTACTTTAAATCTTACAATATGCATTTTATTCAGCTCCTGTTTTTAAGAAATTGAATGCTTCTGTTATACTCCCTATTTCTATATTTTCTTCTTCAACATATTTTTTAATTTCATCTTCATTTTTAAAAATATTTTTTGAAATTCCCATTCTCACCCCATCTAAAACAGCTTTATTATCTATTATTTCTTCAACAATACTTTTAATGTCCAACTCATTTTTATCATTTATATGTATACTATTCAACAGAAATGGGTTACCCGTTTTCTGCTTTGTCAAAACTGCAAATTTAGGTGAAATATCCTCTAAATTTCTTGCCTGCTTAGCACCTCCGTTAAAAAATCTTACAGCATCTATAAGTTTATTTATTCTAATATTCTTTTCTTCCTCAGTAAGCATGGGAGTTACCTCATAAGTATATTCATTTATATCATTGCCCACCCTATCTACGTCAATAATTATATTTCCACGCATATAATTTAGGGTATCTATTTCTATTTGAACAATATTTCCTTTTTTCGCACTTCCTTCTTCAACTAATTGTTTCCTTGTCAAATAATCATATTCTCCTTTATATGGATGAATTGACATCATAGGTGAAACTTTAACCGGGGACCATCTTCTCCCACTATTGGGAAACATATAACCAAACAAATCCAAGTCACAAAAGTTCTCATACATCAATTTTTTATTTTTAAATTTTTTACCTTCAATTATTTTATCCTTCAGTTCAAGGAAATTTGGCTCACCATTTTCATCAACTGCAGATATTCTCTCACCTAACTGCATAAGAGTATCTTTTAAATATCTTCTCTGTGCCTGACCTGATATATAGGCATATTCCTTTCCTTCGTTATCAGTAATTTTCTTAATGGGAGTTATATTTCCTCCCATACTCTCGCTGCCATTTAATGATGCCAAATTAACTTTTGAAATATATGAAATATTATAAAACATTCTATTTTCCTCCCTTTGATTTTTGTAATTCTTTAGCACTATTTATAGATTTATATTTACTGATAGCATATATAGCTATGTAATCTCTTATTACCTCCCAATCTCCATTTTCTACTTCATCACTTTCCAGCAAATCAAATAATTCTTCTAAATTATTATTAATTTGTTTAGTGTATTTACCAACTTCTTCATTTCTCAAAATAACAAACTCCAGATCCTTAAAATAAGAAATCATCTGATTTTTATTTTTAATATTCCTAAGCCTAAATAATAGATTTTTACCATCTTTATTAACACTATTTAAATTAGAAGCATAAATTCCTATGCCATCACCAATTCTTTTTGATATCTCATGTAATTTCATAACGTGTTCACCTCTTCCTATCTCTTTCAAATATATACTTTCAAAGCAATATAGTGCTGAACCTAAACCTCTTTTATTATTAATAAATGTTTTAAAAGAAACATCATAATAAACTTTTCTTAAATCGGCAAATTTTAAAATATTTCTGGAAAATCTTTCGATATTCAAATTTATCTTTTCCTGAGTATTTTTAGATAAATTTATTGAAGTAATAAGATCAGAAAGGTACTTGAATAATGTAGTTTCCAAATACTTTTCATCCATAAGACTATTTAGAAATCTAATCATCCTATAAGATCGGCAGTACTCATCAAGACTTGATTTCATATCTCCATCTTGTGTATACGATACAAAACTAGCTTTTTTCAAATTATTGAATATCTCTTTTTTCCGTCTCGTAACTTCATCTTCATCCAAATCTTTATAATCTTCATCAAGATGATATATACATGATGTAATATACATTAAAAATTTCAACTGAAACTCAGCAATACTGCTTGATATATAAAAATTCGTATTATCTATATCATCATAAGAAAGCTGCTTAATAAAGTTCACATTAGTTAAAAGTTCCTTTATATTTTTCTTCTTATCTGATATTCTAATTTTATCCTCATTTATAGGTATCTTTGTCTTTAAATCCTGAAGTGCCAACAAATCTGTTGAATTGTAATAGATAAAATAATTAAAATTGTAATATCTCTTTACCTTCACACCAAACCAGTAAACAAGTGCATCCCATTTATCTATGGTTTTATCCTTTTTCGAAAGCATATCTTTGAAGCAATATCCGCCGTCCTCAAACTGATGTATCTTTGAATCAAATTTAAGCCTGTCACCTTTTACACAATAATCAATATAGCTTTGGACAGTTTCATCTTGTGTCATAAATACTGGAATAGTGCACTTGTTCTCCTTTTTAAAGCTATTTCCACTTTTAAAAAATTTGGTATGAGATTTAACTGTTGATTTACTAAATCCATTTTTTTCTGCAAATTCAATATATTCATCAAAAAACTTTTCCGTACTTATTCCTATTTCACTTGGAGTTATATACTTGTATAAATATTTAACATCATTAGGAGATGTCTTTCCTTTAATATCGTATTTTTTTTCATACATAAAACGTTTATCATCTTTATTCCAATAAAGTCTGTCATTTTTAGTTTTAAATACTATTTTATTTTTATCTATAAATTTTTTAAATATATCATTGAAATATTTTTGTTCTTGATTTTCAGGAATTCCAATTATTAAACTATTTCGATACAATTTACAATTTAAATCTTTAAAATATTTATCTAAAAACATTTTTAAATTAATCAATCCATTATTGCAAAAGACATCTCTTTTAACAAATTTTTTAGTATTCAAATTTTATATTCACCTCCAATCTGCTTCACAATATCCAGCTCCCAGTATTGAATTTTTCTCCGCTAATCCTGCTCCTAACGTCACAAACGCCAATTTTTGAGACTTTTCATCTTCATTTACTTTAATTAAATATTTATTTCCCAACAAGTGTATGCCCTTATACTTATAAGACATTGGTTTTCTATTTAATATCTTTAATTTTTCAATAAAATAATCCTCTGTTTCTCCAATATCCATATTAAAAAATCTTTTATACTTCTTTGCGGCATTTTCATGAATACGCCTAACTAACAAAAGTAAATCATCTTTCTTAATCCAGGGTTTATTATCTTCAGTTGTTACTATTGCCGGATTTATAGTTCTAATAAACTTAATTTTCCTTTGTTTCACTGTTTTTATATTCAAAGTAATGACTTTAATAGTATCACTTTCATAATCCTTTAGACATTTATTTATATGATTTAAAAATTTTTCATCAAAAGTTCTCAATTCAAATATATATAACCTCCCCTCTTTATATATTCCATCTTTTTCTACAGGAGTAAAATTTCCAAATACATATTTATAGGTTTTTTCCTTATGGTATTTCATCAAATATTCACTTTTTAACATAGCAGAACTTATATTTTTGCCTATAATTTCACTGCTGTCTGTAAATTTCATATTTTTCTTCAAAAGAACTATTACCTTAATATCATAATATTCCAAGATCATCCCTCTTTTTCAGTAAGTTAAACGTCTTTATTTTCTAAATATAACAATATATTATTGTATTCTACATATTTATTTCAATTCCTGCATATAATACGCAACATTTGTTTATACATTATATAATAATCAATGTCTTCATTTACTGTATAATAATTTGCAGATACTGTTTACAGAATATTCTTTATTCAGCATATATCCACCATTTCTCCCCCTACATGATTGTATATAAATTCCTGCTCCTATAAGTTCATTTATATACCACCTTACAACACTTTCAGGTACTTCTATTTTTTCTGATATTTCCTTAGTTTTATGTATATTCTCATCAAGTAGAAAATCCAATATTTTAAAAGATAGAACTATTTTGGACATGGTCATTCCCCTTTTCACTACTTATCTTACTGATATTAATTTTATTATAACATTAATTGTAATAATATATTACCACAATTAATTTATTTTTTATATTTTTACATTACATGTTAAGGTTAATGTTAAATTAAGTAGTTCATACACAACTTAACTTACATTTAAATACAATTCTTGTTAAGGTTTAAGTTGAAGAGCATCAGATACTGTCTCCGTTTAGAAGATTTAAATACAATATTTTTGTTATGGTTCTATTTCGTGTACTTTCGCATTCTTTCAACTATTTTATCTTTAAGCTCATTCAAAGCATTTACATATTTGTCTTTTATATTTCCACTGATTTCTACGGCATTACTTTCACTATACATATGTGATGTAAGATTTCTGTCCTTAAGCATATTTATCCATAATTTTTCATCTTTAATTAATCCTGCCGAAAATGCTTCTCTCAATACAGATTTGGGAGAATTCAACCCTATTAGTCCTTCATCTTCAAAAACCTCTTTCAAAGTTTTCCATGCCAACTCAAATGTAAGCTCAAACCTCTGGATTAATCCATCCCTTAAAAGTTCATTTTTCCCATCGTATTGCAGCAGTCCTTCCTCCAATTTGTGCAATGCCTTAATAAAGTTATTTAATTTATTATCATAGGGCTTCATATATTACAACACCATCTCTTCCAATGTTCTCTATCAATTTCTTGTCCGTATTGCTGTTGACAAATATAATATCCAATTTTAACAATGTATCCATGTCATCCAGTTCAAAATACATTTTTCCCTCATTCTGAAAATTTTCATCACAATATACAGCTAAATCTATATCACTGGTTTTTTTATTATCACCTCTGGCCCTTGAACCAAATAGGACAATTTTATTAACTTTATACTTCATGCCAATTTTTGAAATTGCTCTTATTATATTCACATCCAAATTAATCACCATGCAAATACACTCCTGTTAGTTTTCTTTACTATAAATTATTACATACTAAAAAAGTTGTCCATTTTACTGATATTTATTCAATAATATCATATCTATCTGCAATATATTTTTTTCGCAATCTACTAAATAGGCACTATCCTGCACCCAATGTCTATAGGTCCTGCATAATACATTGAACTGGTCACAATGGCATCAACTCCGGTTTTTGCATATTCCACAATATTACTTTCATTAATTCCTCCAGCAGCCAAAATTGTAATATAAGGGTCGATGTCTCTAAGAATATGTACATGTGACTTTAGTTCATTCCAGGAAATTTTATCAAATTGAATACCATCGATGCCATTTTTGCAAAGTTGAACAGCCTGATTTAAATTTTCCACCTCTGCTATTATCTTTTTCTCACAGGCCCTGGCCTTAACATTTTTTAATATTTTAATTAGTCCTTCAACACCGCCTAAAAAATTCAAGTGCTGCTTAAAAATCAATATGGTTTCTGACAATCCCAGTCTATGTGGAAATCCGCCTCCTGCAATAACCGCCTTTACAGACAATTCCTTTGTCCCAGGAATAATCTTTCTTGTAGCAGTAACCTGTACATTGGGATTTACACGGGAAACCTTCTCCACTAATTTTTTTGTTTTTGTAGCAATACCTGAACTATACTCAAGAATATTTTGAGAAACTTTCCACGCCATATGTAAATCTTCAGAGTTCCCCTCACCTTCAAGAAAAATTTGATCTTTCTCTATTATACTGCCTGAACTACAGGTTTTGGTTACATCTATATTTAACCTATTCAATATTTTTACAACTTCTTCCATACCACAAGCAACAGCACTTTCTCTTGAGAAAAATTGTATTCTACCCCTCTGACCGTTAATTCCTAAAGCTAAAGTTGTCAAATCAATATAAGGAACATCTTCTTTTATAAACCTATCAATAAGTTCTTCTGAAATATACATTCATAAAATCTCCCCTTATTTACAATTCATTTTTATAT
The DNA here is from genome assembly GCF_042436595.1 of Clostridium sp. MT-14. NCBI lineage: Bacteria > Bacillati > Bacillota > Clostridia > Eubacteriales > Clostridiaceae > Clostridium > Clostridium sp. MT-14. Next base: position 4,924 of record NZ_JBHMIY010000027.1, on the reverse strand, counting down.
ATGCTAAGAATAAATTCTTCTCCTGACTCCTGCAAAAGCGGTTCTTTTGCACCTTTATCCTTCATTGTTTTAATTATCATGGGAATTCCTCTGCCCAATTGATCTATATATCTCATATTTTCCATATATTTTACTAAAAATGGGTTTCGGGCATAAGATACCCCTATCTTCATTTTTTCAATGGTAACAGTATTAGGCAGTTTTCCCGGGCTATGAAACTCAATACGATCATCAAACATAAAAATTCTTATCTTGGAGCCTAAAATGCTGTAATTTCTATGTACAAGAGCATTTACAATAGCTTCTCGAAGTACCAGTACGGGATATTCTTCTCTTTCTTGCCTTCTCAACTGATTAATAGTTGAAGGATTCTTCATATTGTTTTTTAATATAACCAACATCTGCTCTGCTATATCCTGCAACCTGCCGCAAACAATCTTTTTGTCTATAAGCTCATCTGTTATTTCATCTCCACGGAAATGTGCAAAGCTAATGCCATTTTGAGGCATAATATTATCTGCATTCTTTCCAAATATCAGCAAGCCACCTACAGAACACATAGCTTTCCCCTCTACTTCTTTCAATATATCTGCATTGATCAATATTCTCTCTAAACTTTTTTTGTCTTCTTCATATAAATCAAAAGTATTATACTTTAAAAAATAATCTCTTACTATGTCCAAATTTAAATCTTTTACAGAAGTATCATAAACTGGTGATATATCAAAATGAATACTTCCATTAGCTTCAAACAATCGCATTAGTTCCTCTCTTGATGCTATTCGTTTTGTAGTTCCCACTCTTATATAATATTTATGATCAACTGTATAATAAGGCTTATTTAATCCTTTAGGAATATTAACTACTGATATCCTTAATCCATCTAATTCCACACTCTCATCAAGTGATTCTTAGGTTCAGATGGAGTTTGCTTATAAGGAATACTTTTCTCCACCTGAACCTTAGCAAAACTTATCCAGGCGCGTAGCAGTGCTTATCCCCCACTTTAAGAAGTTGGGAGTATTAGCAATGGTAGCGTTCGGATAAACAGGAATTATATTAGGTATGCAATTATTTCTGCACACATTCATAATTTTCTCTTCTATGTTTTTATCAGTTATTCCCTTTATTTTACCGTCATCAGATACACCTATTAATATTGTCCCGCCTTCACTATTAGCAAAAGCTACAATTTCTTCCGCCAATTCTTTCGCCTTTATGCCTTCCTCTTTAAATTCTATATATGAATTTTCTCCATTTTCAATTATATTTAACAATTCAACTCTATTCATGACAAAATCCATCCTTACTCAAAACATATTTTAGACATTAGCTATGAATTAATTATATCATATTTATTTTTACATTTATTCATAATATTAGAAATAGCATGATTTATTATACATCTCATGTTAATGTTCAGCCAATGTAAAACAGTCATTTTTATTCGTAATTTGTTAATTATTTTCATGGTAATTTGGTCAAACTTTCTCTTAATTTTAAACATTCCTCACAGGTAATCTAAAATGGTATTATATTGCTAATACTCGCCTATACAATTAGGTTTCAATTCCTTATAGGTAATCTAAAATCATAGTATAATACATATTATAGTTGTAAGCAAGGCAGAGTTTCAATTCCTCATAAATAGAAATGAGGTGTATATAATATGTGGCACATTCTATAAATGGGGCAAATGTATGATTTTCAACCCCGGTTTGTCGGTAATGTGTGCCAATAAAATATAACTGGGGGTGGTGTTTGTCCCCGATTTGTCCCCAACCATATAAAATAGACATAATTCGGAGGAGATGCAGAGATGTGTCTCCTCTTTTAGTTTAAATACATCTCATGTTGAGGTTCAACTTTGGTCAAGTAAGAACCTTAACCTTATTTAAAAACAACATTTGTTGCAGTTCATGAATTTATTATAGCATATTTTTAAAAATATTTTAAAGAATCTTCTAAAAACTATTGGCACGCTCTGCAACGTGCGTTATAATATAATTGTAGGGAGGGAAGGAAATGAATGCAAGGGAGGTAATAAAAATTCTAAAGGCGGATGGATGGATTGAGAAAAACAAAAAAGGTTCGCATAGACATTTCATTCACCCGACAAAGAAAGGAAAAGTTCAAGTACCATACCATGGACATAAGGATTTGAAAGAAACAACATTGAAGTCAATATTCAAGCAGGCGGGGCTAAAATAAAGCCCTCACCACTTGAAGATTCAAATAAATAGTAAATCAATAAGGAAGTGAATAACATGGATAAATATATGTTCCCGGCAGTGTTTCAACCTTGTGAAGAAGGTGGATATTCTATATACTTCCCGGACTTGCCTGGCTGTATTAGCGAGGGCGACACCCTGGAGGAGGCTCTTGCAATGGCGAAGGACGGCTTAGAATTGTTTCTCTGGAATATGGAGGATGACAAGGAGGAAATACCAGAGCCAACGCCGCCGGAGAAAATAAAAATTGAAGATGGAAATTTTGTTGTTCCTATAATTGCAGATATGAAGCTTGCGAGGGCTCAGATGAACAACAAAACTGTAAACACCAACGTGACAATGCCGCAGTGGCTAAAGTATAAAGCTGAGGAAAATAAAATTAATTTTTCCCAGTTACTACAGGAAGCAATAAAGCAGAAGCTAAACATCTAATGTATTCCCTGCCCTACTCTGGGTGGGGAATTTTTTTTAAAAGAATAAGATACGCCACGTAAAACTCCATGGCCTGCGTCATACAAGTGCTACGTATCTCCTGGAACATGGTGCCACCGTAAAATCTATCCAGGAAAGACTTGGACACTCAACCGAAAAAGTTACAGAAGACACGTATCTGCGTGTTACGAAGAAAATGGAAAACAAAGTTGTTCAGGAATTCGACCAGTTCAAGGACATATTTGAAGGTAAATAATTTTGTCCCCAATTTGTCACCAGCCGGGCATATGCAAGATTCCGACATGCCCACAATGCAAGTAATATCAACACTTCTAGAAAAAAGTATTTTTGATATTACTACTCCTCATAGGTAATCTAAAATCCTGCGTTTTTATAAGGGTATCTCCTAGCTTTTTCTGGTTTCAATTCCTCATAGGTAATCTAAAATCCAATACAAGAAGTAGCAGCAGCATTAAAATATAGCTAGTTTCAATTCCTCATAGGTAATCTAAAATCAACTACAAGAAATGAAATTAGCTGAGAAAAAATCTACGTTTCAATTCCTCATAGGTAATCTAAAATCTATACTGCAAAACACGGAAAAGACCCAGATGAAATGAGTTTCAATTCCTCATAGGTAATCTAAAATCATTGGTAGTCTGTTTTTACTCCGCCTAGAGTTTCAGGTTTCAATTCCTCATAGGTAATCTAAAATCAGATTTTTCTATATCGTCAAGATGCCTTTGACATGCGTTTCAATTCCTCATAGGTAATCTAAAATCTCAAAAGCATATGTAGATGGAAAAATAATTGGTAGTTTCAATTCCTCATAGGTAATCTAAAATCAGAGCAATTATAAAAAACTTATGGAGGCATACGAGGTGTTTCAATTCCTCATAGGTAATCTAAAATCAGTTTGGTTTAGAAATGAAATATCTCCTTTCCGAAATGTTTCAATTCCTCATAGGTAATCTAAAATCGTGCTGTGTATTCTCATTCATGGGTCCAAAGGTTCTAGTTTCAATTCCTCATAGGTAATCTAAAATCATTTAAAGTCTTCGTGATTTTCTACCCATACATTATAGTTTCAATTCCTCATAGGTAATCTAAAATCGTTGTCAAAATTCTTTCATTGTTGTATGTTGCTGGTATGTTTCAATTCCTCATAGGTAATCTAAAATCAATTAAGCATACCCGCGTATTTAACCAGGGTAGGGCGTTTCAATTCCTCATAGGTAATCTAAAATCAAGTTTGGGAGTTCAACGCAGAATCTAGGCAAGACTAGTTTCAATTCCTCATAGGTAATCTAAAATCTGTAAATGATACAAGAATACCTGCAGGGCAAATTGGTTTCAATTCCTCATAGGTAATCTAAAATCGATAAATTAGAGGAAATATTTCTTGAAGGAGTTTGGAGTTTCAATTCCTCATAGGTAATCTAAAATCGAACCATCTACGCTAGCACTTCCTGTTACATCTCCCGTGTTTCAATTCCTCATAGGTAATCTAAAATCTGGCCTAGCGCCGTAGACATATTATTTACAGTTGAGTTTCAATTCCTCATAGGTAATCTAAAATCAAATACGTTGTAGCTTTCTATATGGGTGCATGGAGATGTTTCAATTCCTCATAGGTAATCTAAAATCTTATCAGTGAACGTCCCCATTACATTTATACGTAGTTTCAATTCCTCATAGGTAATCTAAAATCCTTAGGTATAAGTTGACTAGCAATACTGCCAATATCTTGTTTCAATTCCTCATAGGTAATCTAAAATCTGTTCTGTAAGTATTCATAGTAGAATGATAGCCCCGTGGTTTCAATTCCTCATAGGTAATCTAAAATCCAAAACCAGTATCAGCCATATAATCACCTCTATTCAAGTTTCAATTCCTCATAGGTAATCTAAAATCCGTCCAACTGTCGTGACCTGCAATTCCGTCCCCCCCAAGTTTCAATTCCTCATAGGTAATCTAAAATCAGAAAGCTTACCCTGTAGAGTGCTTACTTGGCTTTGTTTCAATTCCTCATAGGTAATCTAAAATCGGCATTATATCTTCCTCCTTGCATCTGTTATCTTTTGTTTCAATTCCTCATAGGTAATCTAAAATCTTTATATGTATCTGCCATAGCATAGCCGGAATTCATAGTTTCAATTCCTCATAGGTAATCTAAAATCATTATTTCAGGAATATGTTATGCCCCGTCTTACCAGGTTTCAATTCCTCATAGGTAATCTAAAATCGTCTACAGCCTGACT
>NZ_JBHMIY010000026.1:0-58092 GCF_042436595.1 Clostridium sp. MT-14 | reverse complement strand
AAAGGTAAACCTGGATGTCCTGGCCCTAAAGGCCCTCAAGGTCCTCAAGGGAAACCCGGCTGCCCTGGTCCTCAAGGTCCCAAAGGTGATCCTGGATGCCCTGGTCCCCAAGGCCCTCAGGGTAAACCCGGTTGTCCCGGCTCACAAGGCCCTAAAGGCGACAAAGGAGATCCTGGTGCTCAAGGTCCTCAAGGCCCCAAAGGCGATCCCGGACATGGTTCTATCATTCCATTTGCATCAAATGATCCAGTTATGTTAACTACTTTTTCAAATGGAACAGTTAACACGGTAAGTCTGATAGGATTTGGAAATTCAATCAACAATATTAATATTTATAAAGGTAAAATTTATCTCGGTGGAATTGGAAATATAGCTTTCTCTATACCTCGAAATGGAGTTATAACTTCAATATCGGCATATTTCAGCACTAGCAATTCATTTTCATTAGGAGATGGCTCAGCAACTATTAAGGCACAATTATACAGTTCAAATACTCCAAATAATAGTTTTGCACCAATTCCAGGTGCCAGCGTTATACTGCCACCTATAACTGGGCAAGTTGTTGATATTGATACTATTACAAATAATATTAATACTAATTTAAATATACCAATTGATTCACAAGCTCGTTTATTAATGGTATTTTCAATAACAACATCAGGTATTTTCTGCAGTAGTATAATAGAAGGTTATGCAAGCGCAGGTATTACTATAGAGTAAGGTAACATTTTTAAAACCATCAATAAATTTATTCTTCAAAAATTTAGGGAAGTTTGTTCTATTCAAACTTCCCTTCAACATTTATAAGCCATGATCTTTTTTCCCAAATAATTTTGCCACGAATGACTGATTCTTTTCAGTTTCCAATTGATCCTTAAGTTTTTTATTCTCTTCAATCAGATAATCCACCTTTTTCTTTAGTAACTGATTATTTTTTTCTTTCTCCTCTAATTTATCCTGTACACTCTTTGTAATTATTTGCTGACTTGAAAACTGACGTTTTACTTCATCCATTTGTTTTTCGATATTTTTTTTGACCTCCATAAAAAAATTTAAATTTTCTTCTAATCTCTTTTTCTGTTCAATAATTCTAGAAAGTTTATTTTCATATTCATCTGCAACATGTTTTTTATTTTGTAAATAAACACTAAAAGAATCAATCTTCTCCTTAAGGATAATATTCTCATGACAAATACTTTTAAATTTTTCCTTTATTTCTTCAATGCTTTCATCCTCTTGGCCAATATTCAAGCTTTCGCCGCTTACCTCTTCTTTCAACAACTTTATAATATTTTCTGCCAAATCTGCAGGCGAAAAAACAAATAATCCATCTTTTTCTGTTCCATAAACTATATATGACTGTTTACTTTCTCTAATATTAATAAAATTATATATCTTAATTTCAGTTTTTGAATCTTTATTGAAGGGAATATGTCGACTCCATTTTCCAAATCTGTAACTTGAGCAAAGCACATTATTATTTTCTTGCCAACAAATAAAAAGTTTATTATTTTCATAAAATATGATTGGTTCAATAGGTTTTATTTTGCTTTTATAAACTTCACACTTTTTCATATAAATGTCACTTTCAATACAAACATGTTCAAGTAAATATGTTGATCCTTCTTTAGTCCTATTAATTATATTAAACATACCAGAATCACTCGCCACTTTGAACAATATATTATCGCCTTGTAATCCATAAAGCCTCTTATCCGAAGTCCATAAATTGCTTTCATATTTACAATAAGATAATGATATTTCATCTCCACTATCTGAAAGGAAAAAGACATTAATGCAATCATTATTGCCTATTTCTATATCATAGTATTTGTCAACTTTACTCGATAAAACTATATTCTGAATAGTGTAAAATTTTATTTCTTTTCCATCCCATATGTAATGCTTTAAAATTCCATGTTTACTACCATCAAATGCTTTAAGCAAATAAAAAAAATTTAATTTACCCTTTAAAATTACAGCTTTTAAGCTTTCAATTTTAAACTGATTTTTATCTATATGATAAAGTAACCTTCCGAACCATTTACCATCCTTCATAGTACAATATCTCATCTCATATTTCTTGTTAACATATATAATATGAATCATTTCATCTTCAACACAGACAGCGAATTCAATTACTTCCACATCAATAAATTTCTCTTTTGTCCATTTCCCCTGATCATGTATCAATTTATACATCAATACATCAGTATCGTTTAAATAGATTTTCCACATATCATTATTGATATTAAATATCCACGGATATATATTTGCCATAATATCTTTCACCCCTTTAAATTATATTTTTGTTAATATAATTTATAACCCACATTTTATAAAATTTTATTAAATATATTATGTTTGGATATCACAACTATGATACTCAAACATAATATATAATGTAAGACGATATAACTTTTTCTGTACAAATCGTTCAACTTTTTACATTAATGAAGAATATTAAAAATTCTCAAATAAAAACAGAGACTTCATAAATCATCTGTGAAAATATTGATTACTTCATGTTGTTAAAACAAACTATATCTTTCCTCCCAATGAGTTATTACATTGTATCGTATCAATTTATCTTCTCATAGTGGAGAAAAATATAAAAAACTAATGGTAAAAAACAGATAAACAAATGCCTACGGTATACCGCGGACAGTTAAATTATAATATTTAAAGGAGGAAAATCTATGTCCATAAATTTTAATAAATTTGTGCCCCGTCCAGGCCTCGTAAACAAACAAGGGCATTTACCAGATCCTTCAGAATTAGTTTGTGTAGAAGTTCCTAAAGTTTTTGATCAATGCTTGATTAAAAGATGCATTTCCTATTGTGAAGGGCCCGATACAGCTACAACAGATTATGAATTGAGAAGCAATCCATTAGATAATCCAAAAATATACATTGGCTGTAGAGATTTTAAAATTACATTGACATCAATAGAAAAAATACCACTTTCATGTGAGAATGGCTTCAAAAAATTAATCATTTGTTATACTATTTCATTTTATGCAGATTATATCGACTGTAATGCAGTAAATAAAAGCGAGCTATTCGAAATAAACAGACAAGATGTAATTGGCAAATTCTATTGCCCAGATTCATTGTCTAAAGTATCCTGCAACCAATCAAACAGTTCAAAAGATGAAATAGACAACATTATAAAACTCGAAATGGTGGCTGATGTACTTCAAGCCGTATTGCATGAAGATGAAAATAATTGCAAAGTTTTAGATATCACTTTGGGATACTATATAATTGTAAAATGTGAACTTATAGTACAGCTGCTAATACCAGCTTACAGCTACTGTCCAGTTCCTAAGGAACCATGCGAACCTGAGCCTGAAGAAAATGTATGCGACAAATTCAATAGATCACCAGTGCCAAAGTTTTATCCAGATCAAAACTTGAGTCCATTATTCCCTGATTCTGAAACAGATTATGAACCAGAGCACCAGACAAATTCCAAAGAAGATAATGGGTGCAATAATTGATTATAATCACAGATATATTTAAATTAAGTGCTGTACTTTATCATTTAAAACAGATTTCATAATTCTCGTTATAAAATTTTGAATAAAAATGGCCTCAGGTCTCAGTAAATTTTCTACCTTAATAGAGAAGCATATTAGTCAAATTATTAAATATTTATCTTATGGCTGTTATTGCCAATTCCCCCAGATTCCCGAGAGTGGAAGATGATAAATAATGTTACATTTATAGATAAATTTCTATAGGCTTCAGATGATAAAAAATATTCTATACGTACAAAAATTTCATCCGAACCTGAGAATCACTTGATATGCTTCTCTATTTAAGTACATATTATCTTTAGTTTTATATTTATTCTTCCAGTGTAACTACGTATTTTTTGTATTTACAAGGTTCAATTGAAGATATATTATTTATATTAATGATTACTCTATTATTATTCCTACAATCTTGAATTTCCAAAAACTTATCTTCTATACACCCATAATCCGAAATAACTCGTTGGGGATCTTTATCTACAAAATACTCAGTACCGCTGTTCATAATTATTTTAGATCTATCCATTTCAAATTTCTCCTCTGTCAATTATTTTTAAATCAACATAAAAAAATGATTTAAGAATAATATACCCTATCTGGCGTCTATATATTTTATTGTAGATATCTGTATCCTATCAATCTTCATTAAAGTGATAACATACACAATTATGCCAATCCTATAGTTACCTATTTGCAGGCAATAAGTCGAAGCACTTTATATAACTCACCTGCTTCTAATTGTCCCGGAGCAGAGGCGGATTTAGCTGATCCAAAAGTAACTGCTGAACCAAAAATTTCACCTGCTATTCGGCTGATGATACCTAATGAGCCCATAGATATAGTGATAACCGGAGTTTGGCCATGACAGCATACCATCTCATTAGTAGCAGCTAATAAATCAAGCACATCTTGGGCACTGGAAGGCATTACCGCAATTTTAGGTAAGTCCGCACCTAGATACTGCATTCTGCACATCTTTTCCACCAACGTATTCTTCTCAGGTGTATTTTCAAAATCATGGCTGGAAATAATAACTTTTATACCATGTCGGTGCACTGTACCCACCATTTCCCTCACCAATTCATCACTTCCAATGGACAATTCAATATCAACAATGTCAACATCGCCAGTAGCTGCAATTGACTCTATAAGTTTTTTATAGTATTCCACTGTAATTTTCTTTTTTCCACCTTCTTTGGCAGTTCTAAGAGTAAAGATCAGAGGAATATCACCTAAAACTTTCCTAATCTTTGCAAGGATTTTTTTCACTTTTCGAATATTATACACATCCTCATAATAATCAATTCTCCACTCCGCCAAGTCCAAATTGATTGTTTTTAAATATGTTATTTCCTCAACAATATCTTCATCATTAGAACCCATAAAAGGTACTGCAATCTTAGGAATTCCGTCTCCCAACTTCACATTTCTTACTCTCATTACATCTTTCATTTTTCTTTCCCTCTCTGTCATTATTAGCAAACTCCATCTGAACCTGAGAATCATTTGATAATTATTTTAAATAACATACTTATCCGGATCTAATATCTTTTCATAACAGTTAAATGGCTTTTCCTTTCCTAAAAAATTAATCTCCCCAATAAATTTGTAATCACACTTTTTAAATAATGAATTCATCTTTGTATTTACTGAATATGTATCAGTTTTTAAATATCTGACATTGCTTTTGAGTGCAAGTCTCTCAGCTAATTTCAGTAATTCAGTGCCAATGCCAATTCTTCTATAATTTGAGTTAACAGCCATTCTGTGAACAATCGCAGCCTCTTCATTTAATGTCCAATTTAAATCACCATATTCAGCTGGTTCCACTTTATTAATACATACAAAACCAGCTAAATGCCTTTCTCTTTCCAACACAAATAAACTCTCTTTTTGAATGTCATTTATAAAATCCTCTTTCCTTGGATAATTTTCATCCCATTGAGTATTATTGTAGGTATGCATTTCCTCAACGGTCCGTTTTATAATTTTCATTATATCCTCTATATCCCTCACATTTGCCTTTCTTATCATAATACCACTCCTTAAAAATTTTTTGATTTTTCCCAGACACTCTCAACATTTTCCCTCATTTTTTTTACTAATTTATAGGCTAACTTTTTTTCTCTTTCATCAAGATTGCAGAAACAAATTTGGATATATTTATTTTCTTCATCAATAATGAAAGAATATATATCCAATGCCCTTTTACTTGGATAAAGTCTCCACATTCTTTTATCCACATCGTCTCTTTTTCTATCTATATAATCAGCTTCAACGAGTTTTTGTATGGCTTTTGTAGTAGTTGTTTTATCTACTTTCAAAAGATTTGATAAATCCACCTGATTAATTCCAGGATTCTCACATATCCTGGTAAGAAACATAAATTGGCCTTTTTGCAATTTTATCTCCTTGAATTTAACATCACTCATAAAATGAATACAACGTGACAAAGCTCCTATCTCTCTCAATATACAGCTATATAAATTTGTTATATCTTTCACCTCTCATAAATACAATTGAAGTCTTCACTATAATCAGTTTATCATTTTTTAGTTGAATGTTCAACTATATTGTTCTACAGTTATAAATTGTTTAATATTACAATTATATTTTCTTAATATTCAAAATCTTATTTTCTTGCTAATAAAATAAAGTATAATAAATATATAGAATGCATTAAATTTATATAAAAAAGGTGATCATTATGGATAAAGAAAATATTAAAGAACAGGTATTAAAAGCATATAAATTCAGACACGCTTGCAAAGAATTTGATGGTACAAAAAAGGTTTCAGATGACGATTTCAATTATATACTTGAAGTAGGCAAATTATCCCCCAGTTCTTTTGGGTTCATACCATGGAAATTTTTAATACTTCAAAATAGAGAAATCAGGCAAAAAATATCTCCTGTAAGCTGGGGTGCAAAACTCAAACTCCCTGATGCAAGTCACTTTATAGTAATACTATCGAGAAAAACACCAGATCTGATATACAACTCCAAATATATATCACATATCATGGAAGATGTCCAAAAACTTCCTCAAAATGTAATTGATCAAAGAAAAAGGGGATATGAAAACTTCCAGAAAAACGATTTTAAATTACTGGAAAGTGACAGGGCCATGTTTGACTGGGGATGCAAGCAAACTTATATAGCTCTTGGAAATATGATGACAGCAGCTGCCCTTATAGGAATTGACTCTTGTCCTATAGAAGGATTTAACAGAGATCAGGTAGAAGAAATTCTGGCAAAAGAGGGGTTACTGAACAGAGAAAAATTTGGAGTTTCCTGTATGGTAGCTTTTGGATACAGGAAAAAGGAACCAAGGCCCAAAACCAGGCCGTCCTTGACAGATTTAGTTCAATGGATCAAGTAACATCATTTGGTATCAAAACAGCAGATTCTAATAGGATCTGCTGTTTTGATCAATCACTATTTTTATCCAATTATCTATAGTCTTCTTATCAACTCCCACAACCATATCATGATCTCATGGGGAATAAATTTGGCCACTATTCTGTGAATAAAACATACTGGTCCCGGAGTAGATACCGGCAGCCCAATCCTGCTGTCATTAAGTGCTATAGCTGCCACATTTTTTGCCCTACCTGCAAATATAAAATTTCTTATTTTTCTACCATCCCTGCTATGTTTGGCTTTGGGAATAAATTCAGTATCTTTAATCCAGTAAGGGCAGACTGCTGTCACATGAATGCCTCTCGGCAGTAATTCTATTCTCAGAGCCCTGCTGTACCTATAAAGAAATGCCTTGGTAGCAGCATATACATTCAGGTATTGAAATGGCTGAAATGCAGCTGTTGAGCATATTTCAATAATACGACTTCTCCTTTTCATGTATGGCAGCACCGCTACAGTCATATCGACGGCAGCACGACAATTCAAATCTATCATATTGTCACTGTCCAGAAGACTTATATCACTATAACTTCCAATTTTACCAAATCCAGCTGCATTTACTAGTATATCCACCTGTGGTTTTTGAGCTTTCAAATATTCTATAAAATAATCAATACTTTCTCTTTTAATAAGGTCAAGGGGCAAAAGCTCAATTGGAACGTCAACTCTGGCAGTCAATTCCTTAAGGCGTTCTTCCCGTCTGGCAATGACCCAAATTTCACTGATATTTTTCTCTTTAGAGGCAATCTGATAAACAAACTCTCTGCCAAGCCCACTTGAAGCACCGGTTACTATGGCAATTCCCATTTTATCCCCTCCTCATGATTAATATATTCTTTATTATTCTTAAAAAATTCCTGTTAGATACCATGATTCCTTCCCCATTGACACATGACTTTTACAAGGGGTATGAGACTTTTTCCCTTTTTGCTAAGAAAATATTCTACTTTAGGAGGAATCTGCATATACTGCCTTCTCAGTACAATACCTTTATTCTGCAGTTCTTTTAACTGTGAACTCAGCATTTTATGGGTAATTCCATCAATATTTTTTTTCAATACACCATATCTTACAGTTCCCATGCAAGCCAGCAAATAAATTATCTTCAATTTCCATTTCCCATTTATAATTGACAAAGTGTACTCAAAGGGCTCCTTATTTCCTACATAACAAAGCTTTTCTGACATATCATTACTCTCCTTTATGATAGTATAACACAAAAAAGTGCATACTATTATTTGTATTTATACCGGATATAATAGAGATAATCAAATTTTTAAAACTAGGAGTGATACTATGATTATCGATGGACATTCTCATCTTACTTTACCTGTGGAAGAACATATAAAAATCATGGATTGTGCGGGGGTGGACAAGACAGTGTTATTTTCCACGTCATTTCATCCTGAATTGGATAAAAATACACAGGAGGTAAAAGCCTCAATGAATTATCTCAATGAGCTGTTGGCCGGTAAAAAGGGAAATATGACAGAAATACGTAAAAAATCAATTGAAGAACTGGTAAAAGCTATTAATTTGTATCCTCATCGCTACATTGGATTTGGTGCTGTACCTCTAGGATTGGATTTGAGCACTACAAGGCAATATATCTCAGATAATATTGAGAAAAATCATCTGGCAGGAATGGGTGAATTCACCCTTGGAAGTGGACAAATTCCTCTTTTGAAAAATATCTTCAAACTATCAGGTGAATTCGGAAATCTTCCAATTTGGATACATGCTTTTTTCCCACTTACATTACAGGATATTAAAGAAGTATCCAATTTTGCACGGAAATATCTCTCTACTCCTGTTATTCTCGGACACCTGGGTGGAATCAACTGGCTTGAAACAATGGATATTGTAAAAGAAACCTCCAACTTATTTCTCGATACCTCTGCATATTACTCCACACTTGTTTTAGGAGCTGTTATCAACGAATTACCTGATAAATGTATTTTTGGAGTGGACAGGCCTTTTGGTGACCTTGATCTATCCAAGGAAACCATATTGAAGGTTGCCAAGTCACAGTCCATTGCAAAAGCAGTATTGGGAGAAAATATAGCACATATACTGAAAATTTAATTTAAAGCACAAGGTACATATATGAAACATGGCTCGGTATCAAAGTAAAAATAAATAATTCTGAAAAAATAATAGACAGCCCTTCTCACAAGCTATCTATTATTTAAACAAATAAATTTTATAAAGCAGACTAATTCACCCTGTCTATTACTAATAGTGCACCATTAAAAAAAAGAGCCTATATTAAATTAGCTCTTCAACTTTTGCACCTTGTGCGATTTCTGTACGGTTTTCATTTTAAAAATGGCAGGGGTAGAAGGCTTCGAACCCTCAACCAACGGTTTTGGAGACCGCTACTCTACCAATTGAGCTATACCCCTAAGACGTTATTTATTATATAATATAAAATAGTAAATTGCAAGTTTTTTATCTCTTGTAAATATTTCCCAAATTTTTAATATTGTATTTGAGAGTATCTTCATATGTAAGATCTCCGTCATAAATTTCTATTTTTACCGCCTTTATATTATAATCTTTCAATATTTCAGCATTATCTTTTAATATAGCTTCATCATTATATAAAAATATTATATTACTATTTTTTAATTTTTGCTCTAAACTTTGCTTTTCATCTGGATCTTTGGGAATTATACTGCCATTTTCCCCGGGATTTATCTCCAGAGCATTTAAATTGTTGTATTTTACAAAATAGCTCAGTTGATCTTCAGCCACAATAAAATTATAGTCACTCAGTTGATCATCTACAGATTTTAAATCATTTTTATAACTATTAAGATTCTTCAATGCTTCAGAAAAGTTCTTCTCATAAATATCCCTATTCTGTGGATCCTTATCTTGAAGTGCATTTTTTATATTCATAAGCATTATTCTATAATTATCAATATTAGTAAAATAATATGGATTATACTTTAAAATCCTGCCATCATATTTTACTGTTTTATTATAAGTTAAAAGCTGCACTCCTCTAGAAACGTTAGTTACTCCAACTTTGTTCTTATTTAATTTATCTACAAAACTATCTATCCAAGGTTCAAAACCTGCTCCTACGTAAAAAAAGAGATCTTTTTTAGATATATTGTTTACACTATCTTCTGTAAATTTAAAATTCATTTCACCTGACCTATTATTAAACATGTATTCAACTACATGTCTATCTTTAACTATGGATTTTACCATATTGTACAAAAGTTTGTCAGTAGTTACTATATTTAATTCCACATCTTTTCTCACAGCCAATTTATTAACACTTTTATCTGTTTCATTATAATTCTTGCCACTACAGGATGCAAAAAATATTATCAAAAAAAGCATAATTAAACTTACTAATCTTTTCAAGTTTTTCACCTTTCTCCCTACATTTTAAAATAAAATAGTAGTACCTTGATCAAGTGATTCTCAAGTTCGGATAAATTAGATAATAACAAATATATTTTACATAAAGTGATCTAACATTGCAAATTACTTTTATAATTCATAAATCACTCTTTATGTGCTTAACTATAATATGTTTATCAGATCATTTTATTGTGATAGAATTATATATAGTTAATATACCACTAAATGGAGGTTTAACCATGAAAGTTAGTATCGATAAAACAATAAGATCTATGGCAATAGCTCTTGATTTAGCCCAGATAAGCTCCAATTATAACAATTTTCCGGGAAATGATCCTATTATTGAAAATATAACCAATGTAAATTATTCCGATCATAAGTTCATGCATCATTCCCAGAGAACTACATACATAGCACTTGAAATTGCAAATCAAATAAATCTAGACCAAAAATGCAAAGATAGAATCTACGTATCAGCATTATTGCATGATATAGGGGCAGCAAACTTTCTTTATGACAAAAGCCACTCTGCCAATCTTTTTATAAAAGAGCACTGTAAAATTGGAGCCAAAATAACAGAACACTTTCCCATATTCAAGAATCTGTCCACTATAATATTATATCATCATGAAAATTTTAATGGCAGTGGACCTATGAAATTATCTGAAAATGAAATTCCCATAGAAAGTCAAGTAATAAGAATCTCCGATTTAATAGAAATATTATATAATGAAAATTTGTCTAACTTTCAACAAAAGGATAATATTATAAAATGGGTTAAAAATAATTGCAACAAAATTTTCTCCGAAACAATCGTAAGTGCTTTTTTAAAGAGTGCAATGCACGATATATTCTGGTTAAATCTTCAAAACATATCTTTTGCCAGTTTCATATTAGATAAAATGCATCCAAACCTAAACATGTTTATGGGCATAGATGAATTTGAGGATATATCCATGATATTTGCAAATATAATAGATAATAAAAGTAAATTTACTGCAACTCACTCCAAGGGTATAGCAAGTTTAGCCTACAGGGTCTCAAAACACATTGGATATCCTGTAGAAAAATGTCGTGAGATGAAAATTGCAGGTCTTCTTCACGATATAGGTAAGTTAGCTATTCCCCTATACATATTGGATAAAAACGATTCTTTGACAGATGAGGAATTTAATATAATAAAATCCCATGCTTATTACACCAAAATAATTTTAGACAGAATAGAGGATATACCCAACATAAGCGAGTGGGCATCAAATCACCATGAAAAATTAAACGGCAAGGGATATCCGCGTGGTTTAAAGTCGGATGATCTATCTGAAGAATCCAGAATTATGGCGGTATGTGATATATATCAGGCACTTACGGAAGATAGACCTTACAGAAAGGGCTTATCTTCTGTGAAAGCTTTTAGTATAATGGATAATATGGCACTTGAAAATTTTATATGTTCTAATGCACTAAATTATTTAAAAGAAGTTATATATATTTCCTCACATTCTTCTAAAAAATATATAGCAGCTTCTTGTAAGAAGAAAGATACTCGGGAGATGAAATAATTGGAATACGTTTCAAAAAGTGTGGAAGATACCATGGATTTGGGAAAAAGATTGGGAAATTTATTGAATGCCGGTGACATAATCTGTCTTAAAGGTGATCTTGGCACTGGTAAAACCTACTTTACCAAAGGTATAGCATCGGGTCTTAAAATAAACACCACTATAACAAGCCCAACTTTTACTATAGTAAATGAATATGAGGGAAGACTAAAACTCTTTCATTTTGACGTGTACAGGGTGAACGATATAGACGAAATATCATCTATAGGATTTGATGAATATATTTTCAGTTCTGCTGTAAGTGTTATAGAATGGGCTGATTATATTAAAGAACTAATACCAGAAGAATGTATATGGGTAAGTATTTATAAGATGCCAGAAAAAGGTCTTGACTTCAGAAAAATAATAATAAAATACCATGGAAATAGATATAATTATATAAAGGAGTTAAAATAGAAATATGAAAATTTTAAGTTTGGATTCTTCTACCGAATCAGCAACATGTGCTATACTGGATGAATATAAACTATTTGGTGAAATTACTTTTAATTATAAGAAACAACATTCTACAGTTCTAATGCCTATAATAGATAGACTTTTGAAAGACTTAAACATAGACATAAACTCCTTAGATGGATTTGTTGTTTCCAAAGGGCCTGGTTCCTTCACAGGTCTCAGAATTGGAGCCGCTGTAATCAAGGGACTAAGCCAGGGTACGGGAAAACCTTTTATTGGGGTATCTTCTCTAGATGCTCTAGCCTATAATTTATGCTATACTCCAGGTATTATATGCCCAATACTGGACGCTCTCAGAGGAAATGTATACACTGCAATTTATAACTTTGTCAATGATAATTTAAATATTATGAGCAGATATATGATTATCTCCATTGATGATCTAATTGATCTGCTAAATCGCCATAATAAACCTATATACTTTATAGGAGACGCCATACCAAAATTTAAGGAGAAATTAACTTCAGAGGTAAAAGATTCTCATTTTGCACCTGTGCACTTAAACTTAGTAAAAGCCTCTTCCTTAGGCGAACTAGGGTTAAAGCTCTTAATTTCTGGTCTACAAGATGATCTTTACAAATTTGCCCCTTTCTATTTGAGAAAATCCCAGGCAGAAAGAGAATATGAAAAAAAATTGGGGTCTTTTAAAAATGATTGATGTGGAAATATGTCCTTTAAAGCCAGAATATATTGACAGCGTACTTGCAATAAACAATATGTGTTTTCCCACACCCTGGTCAAGGGAATCTCTTGAAAGAGAAATTAAAAGCAATACCCTTGCTAAATACGTAGTTGCTAAAAAACTTGACATACTAATGGGGTATGCAGGTATGTGGCATATATTAGATGAAGGACACATAACAAATATAGCAGTCCATCCTGAATACAGGGGATTTGGTATTGGAAGTGCTCTGCTAGATGCACTCATAGAAATATGTAAAATTGAACTCATAACCAGCATGACTTTAGAAGTAAGAAAGTCCAACCTAATTGCTCAAAATCTCTATAAAAAATATGGATTTGTAGAAGAAGGTATAAGAAAGTCATATTATATGGACAATAAAGAAGATGCCATAATAATGTGGAAACATAATATTTAAAGGCTCATCCAGGACAAAATTTGTTTAATATGATTTACAAATCTATTAAAACAGCTGTCCTGGATAAGTTATATCCTATTTATTTAAGTGCAATTCTATTATAATTTTTCTTACCTTTCCTTACAAGCATATATCCATTTTTAAAGTCATCTTCTGTAACAATAAAATTAGGATCCCCGACTTTCTTATCATTTACAGTCAGACCATTCTGATTTATAAGTCTCCTGGCCTCACTTTTAGATGGCAATATGTGCAGTTCAACTAAAAATTCCACTATAGAACACCCTAAAGAATTTTTAGTTGTTTCCACTGTAGGTATATTTCCCATATCATGACCACCAACAAACAATGTCTCTGAAGCCTTTTTAGCTTTTTCAGCCTCATCCTTTCCATGTACAAGCTTAGTAACTTCATAGGCCAAAGTTTTTTTAGCTTCATTTATCTTCTCTCCAGGAAGTGCTCCAAGTCTTTTAACTTGATCCATTGGAAGGAAAGTTAAAAGCGTCAAGCATTTTTCAACATCAGCATCATCTATATTTCTCCAATACTGATAGAAATCATAAGGTGATGTTTTTTCCTTGTCTAACCAAAGTGCTCCACCTTCAGTTTTACCCATTTTCTTGCCATCGCTTTTAGTCAAAAGCGTAAATGTCATTCCATAAGCAGGTTTATGCTCTTTTCTTCTAATCAGATCTACTCCTGCAATAATATTTGACCACTGATCATCTCCTCCAAACTGAAGTACACAATTGTACCTTCTGTTTAATTCTAAAAAATCATAAGCCTGCATTAACATATAATTGAATTCAAGAAAAGACAGTCCCTTTTGAAGCCTCTGTTTAAAACATTCCGCTGTAAGCATTTTATTTACAGAAAAATGAACTCCTACCTCTCTTAAAAAATTTATATAGTTCAGATTCAAGAGCCATTTGGCATTGTTCTCTATAATGGCCTTTCCGTCTTTTAAATCTATAAGTCTTGAAAATTGTTTTTTAAAGCATTCAACGTTATGTTGTATCTGTTCAGGAGTCAACATTTTTCTCATATCAGTTTTGCCGGTTGGATCGCCCACCATACCTGTGCCTCCACCAAGCAGAGCTATAGGTCTATGCCCTGCTTTTTGCATATAAGACATAACCATCATCTGTAAAAAATGTCCTACATGAAGGCTATCTGCGGTAGGATCAAATCCTATATAAAACGTTATTTTTTCTCTTCCCAATAATTCTCTTATCTCTTCTTCATGAGTAGTTTGTTTTATGTAACCACGTTCTAATAATATGTCATAAACATTAGTCAATCAAAATCACAACCTTTCAAATAATAAGTACAGCTGTTATAATGTATAGTATATATTCAAAGCTTATCTTTTTCAATATTTTACCCAGATATTGCAATTTTACAACATTGGCATTATTTATCACCTGATGATTTCAAAAAATTAGAGACAATAGCAATGATATTTGTCAGATAAAATATTAAGACTGGAAACCTTTCCAGTCTTAAGTATATTATAAAGATTAAATTGTTTTCGCATCAATAAGCAGCTCAATTAGGCCACATACTTCATAATAAATTCTGGTATTTTTTCCTCTTCTTCATTTATGCTTATATAAAAATTCACTCTATATTCTGCCGATAATTTTTCAATATTATAAAACAAATGCGACATATCTTCAAGATTCCCATCTATAATATTAAACAACCCATCAACAAAGATTGTATCAATATCATAGTCCTCTGAAAGTATGCCGCACAAAAAACCATAAAAAGTTTCCATCTTTTTTAATTTAAAATCACTTGTAGCTATAAACCTTATTTCCCTGTTTAATTGAAATGACGGTCGTTTGTCATCATCTACATAAACAATATGCCCCCTTCCTATATTTGCTTTTTCATTAGCCAAATTAATCAGCTCTTTTGTTTTTCCTGAACCTCTTTTGCTGCAAAACACATGAATCATTTCTATCACCCCTTAATTTAATATTTAGGTGCCATCCTTATACATAGATTATATAATGTTCAGAATATTTTTTCAACAGCTATATAATAATTTATAATAAAAATCACTACATTTTTTGCATTACCACCTCACATCATTTGAAATTTTTAATGCCGGGATAAATTACTTTAAAATTATAATTCTTCATAGAATTTATAAATTTAACCTTTCCCTTATTTTTAAACTTTTTCCGCATTCTATTAAAACCAGATGAAATATTCACAGATCTCTCTTTAGTATCAAGAGCTATTATCTTTTCATATATCCACATATTCCTATTTAAATAATTATAAAAATTTGCATTCCTTCTATTTATTAAAATACCCGGACTGGTTACCACCATGCTATTATACCCTAACACAACCTCTATTCCCCTGGAAAAATCCGAATAATCTCTATACACTATAGCTTCTCTTATTCCTTCATTTACCGCTTCCACAGGATATGATTTCACATTTATAATCTCCTTAACTGTCTCCTCTGCTTTGTCCATCATAGAGAGCAAATCCCCTTGAATTACAACAACGGATTTAAAATTTTTATTAACCTTATTGACTATTTTTATCATGTTATGGGGCACACATATATTATTAACTCTGGAGAATACCAGCAGCCCACCCAAGGTGGCCATATATTTCCCCGAATTTTTGTCCATATATATTATTGAAGCGTTCTCCATTAACTCTATTTTATTGTCATCAATAATCTCTATTCCCTGGGATAAAAAATATCTGCGTACTATGTTATCATCTATGCAGTTCAAATCACTGTGGGGTATTGGACAAAGTTCCACATCTATAATTAGATTTTCCTGAAGAGCAGAGATTATTTCCTGTTTGCGCATAGTATCATTAGTTGAGCCTCTTCTTATATAAAAAGCTCCATTGTCTCTCATCTGGTAGGGTCTTTGGGGACTGTTATATATATTTATAACAGCTATATTTTTGTTATTATACTTTAGGATTTGGAGTGACACCGGTATTGGAGGATCAATTCTAGAACTAATTATCTGTTGTATTTTTTCCTCGCTAAAATTTATTTTATCAACACCAAGTATTCTTTTTGTTTTATCTTCAATTCCTATTATGAGGTAGCCCCTACCCCCTCTAGAATTAGCTATAGCACATATATCCTTGGCCAGTTCTTTTCTTCCACTATCATTTTCAACATTTATGCACTGTTTAAAATCCAATTTAGGTCCTTCTGATCTTTTCAACAAACTAAGAAATTTTTTTATATCCATAAAAACAACCTCAATTTTAACATATGCCTTTTATTTTTTATTATATATTACTCTTGTTAAAATTCCAAATGACTCTTACTGCTATATATTCTGTATTTCAGTTATATCAATAAATTGGGGAAAGCAATATTCTTCTAAAACATTGCTTTTTTATTAGAATATGGTATAATGTGAATAGAGTTTTACTCTAATTATAATTTATGTATATTAGGTCAAATTTTTTCAAGGTACTATATTCTCCTTAACCCTAGGAGGTAGATTATCAAGAATAAAATTAGTCCTGGTTAAGGAGGTTTATTTAAATGGCAGATAAGACAATCATATGTAAGGACTGTGGAAAGGAATTCGTGTTTACTGAAGGTGAACAGGAATTTTATAAAGAAAAAGGATTTGAAAATGACCCTGTAAGATGCCCAGAATGTAGAAAGAAGAGAAAAGCGGAGAAAAACAGAATGAGAAGATAAATAAAGAGAGGTTTATCCTCTCTTTTACTTATTTACCGTCAGCAACTTAGCTGCATAATTCCCAACATTTCTATTTTACCAAATTTACTCTTTTTAAAACTTTTGCCAGTGGAAGTGCTATAGCCATTCCCACAATGCTCTGTGCAATATTTCCCGGAATTTCTGCCGCTGATAATACAAGTGCCTGGGAGAAACCTATATTGGTTATGTAATGCATCATTAAAACTCCGGCTGTATAATACGCTGCTATCATCCAGACGCAAGCCATAGCAAATGCTAGTACATTATTCCACAGCTTTTCCCCATTATATTTTCCTCTATAGGCAATTGCTGCCGCAATCCACGCCATAATACCCTTTATAAAAAAAGTAAAGGGCGCCCAAATAGCATAAGGTGAAAGAATATCAAATAAACTCATTCCTATAGCAGCTGAAAAAAAACCTTTTTTTCTTCCCAAAAGTACTGCTGCTAAAAGTACCATGCTGTCTCCCAGATGTACGACTCCCCTAAACACAACTCCTGTCGGTATATTGATTACAGCTGTAGCAATATAGGTTACCGCTGCCATAAGTGCTACTTGAATGATATCTCGAACTTTTAGATCACTAATGCTTA
The DNA here is from genome assembly GCF_042436595.1 of Clostridium sp. MT-14. NCBI lineage: Bacteria > Bacillati > Bacillota > Clostridia > Eubacteriales > Clostridiaceae > Clostridium > Clostridium sp. MT-14. The sequence goes on along the minus strand of NZ_JBHMIY010000026.1, from coordinate 40,250 downwards.
ATTTTTTTTGTTCCATTACGGTCAATCCTTTCTCTAATTATAAGTTAGTACTATTATATTTTTGTTTACAAAAAAGTCAAAATGTATGGGTACAATTTTATTTTATAATAACTTTGCTCAATAAGGGTAATAATATATATTGAATAATAGATTTAAGAGGAGGAAACAATGACATTTTTCAAATGGCTTTGTAATCTTATAGTTATATTATTTTTCATAGGATTAATGTTAAGAATAGGAGCAATATCTATAAACATTTTGCTTTTAATATGTATCTCTGTCTTTACATTGGATCTATTAGTTACCAGGAAAAAACACACATAAATTTACAATTTTTTATGATTTTCACCAACCTCTCTATGTACTTTAAAAAACAGTAAGTATATGCGAATATCTTATATACTTACTGTTTTACTCATGATATAATTTATCTTGTACATAGGGAGGTTATAATTTTATGCAAAAATTAGTAGAAAAAAAAATATGGAGAAGAGCAAAATATATATGCCTAGAACTTCTGGAACTATTAAAAAGGTACTATTTTGTGCTTATAGGTTTATTTTTTTTACACAGAGCCCTGCACATAGCACCTTATTCATCCATCAGTCTAACCAGCAAAATATATTTATTTATGCTTGCTTTAATATGTTTTACTGTTTATAAAGACATTAGACACGATGTTAAATTAATTCCATTTCTATTAATATGTACTGTTTTTTTCCTGTTTATATTTTATATAAATAAACATGGATATGGATTCTGGGGTAAAATGTTACGATGGCAGATTAAAAAAGATATAATAGTAAATCTAAATCCCATTTTCAGCAGTATACCTTTTAATGACGGAAGTTTTGCAAGAGTATACAAATCAGAAACTCTAACCTGGTTCTTCAGAATAGTATACAACAATGGTTTTGTACTTCCCGTTCTATTGGCATTATACAGATCTGCATTAATTATGGATTTAAAAAAGATGCTTCGTTATACATTATCCGCCCATGTTCTGCAAATATTCTTGATAACTCCATTTTACCTTACCTTTCACCTGCAAGAGGTATGGTATGTACTTGGACAACCTGATGGACTGGCCAGACACTTAAGTTCTAAAGCTGCTGCTGGAATTACACTCAATTGTTTTCCTTCTATGCATACATCTATATGCTTTGCCATGTTCTTATTGGCACTTAGGGAAAGAAATAAAATATTCAAATTTATCTTTGGATTTTTTTGCCTGAGCGTAATATATTCAACCCTGTATCTTGAAATTCACTGGGTAATAGACATAATTGCCGGTATGATTTTGGCATATGTAACTGTAAAATTGTCAGATTTTATATTGGACAAGGCTAAAATATTATTTGAAAAACCTTTAAATATATTCTACTACAAAAATAGAAAACCTATTTATGTTAATAATTATTATTTGTACACCATGAAAAACTAATTTGTTTTTAAAATACACTTGTCAACACTATATTTATCTGAAGTTGACATTAATATATAATAAAGTTAAAATCAGTAATGGAACTAACTAATAGAGAGAATAGGAGAGAAAATGTAGTGGCAGACTTAAGAAAAGAGATAGAAAAAAGAAGAACTTTCGCAATAATATCTCACCCGGACGCTGGTAAAACAACCCTTACTGAAAAGCTGCTATTATACGGTGGTGCCATAAGACTTGCAGGTTCAGTTAAGGCTAGAAAAGCTACAAAACATGCAGTATCAGACTGGATGGACATTGAGAAAAAGAGAGGAATTTCTGTAACTTCATCGGTAATGCAATTCAATTACGATAATTACTGTATAAATATACTGGATACACCAGGACATCAGGATTTTAGTGAGGATACATATAGAACTTTAATGGCCGCAGACAGTGCTGTAATGGTTATTGATGCTGCAAAGGGAGTTGAAGCCCAGACTAAAAAACTTTTTAATGTATGCAGTTTGAGAGGAATTCCCATATTTACATTCATAAATAAGATGGATAGAGAAAGCAAAGATCCTTTTGAACTAATGGAGGACATAGAAAATGTACTTGGTATAAAATCTTACCCAATGAACTGGCCCATAGGATCCGGTAAAGATTTTAAAGGTATATATGACAGAAAAAAAAATTTAATAGAAGTTTTCAATGGAGGCAATCATGGTCAAACTGCAGTAACATCTGTAGAAGGTACGGTGGAAGATGCCGTATTTAAGGATCTTCTAGGAGAACCTCTCCACAAAAAGCTTCAGGAAGATATAGAACTTTTGGATATAGCTGGAGATAAATTTAATATGAAAGAAGTTAGAAAGGGTATGCTTACTCCCGTGTTTTTCGGCAGTGCCCTTACAAATTTCGGGGTAGAGCCCTTCTTAAAAGAATTTTTAAATTTAACCTCACCGCCATTGCCCAGAAAATCTGACATTGGGGAAATAGACGCTTTTGATCCCAGGTTCTCAGCCTTTGTATTTAAAATACAGGCCAATATGAATCCCTCTCATAGAGATAGAATTGCATTTATGAGAATATGCTCTGGGAAATTCAAAAAAGGAATGGAAGTATTTCACATACAGGGAAAAAGTAAAGTCAAACTCTCCCAACCACAGCAATTTTTAGCTCAGGACAGAGAAATAGTAGAAGAAGCATATGCCGGGGACATAATAGGTGTATTTGATCCAGGGATTTACAGTATAGGAGATACCCTCTGTTCTCCTGATAAAAAATTTAAATTTGAAAGTATTCCCGTTTTCGCACCCGAACATTTCGCCAGAGTTAAAACCATAGATACCATGAAAAGAAAACAGTTTATAAAGGGAATAACAGAGATCTCACAGGAAGGTGCAATTCAAGTATTTAAGGAATTAAATATAGGCATTGAGGAAATCATCATAGGTGTAGTGGGATTACTCCAGTTTGAAGTATTAGAATATAGGATGAAAAGTGAATACAATGTGGATATAAAAATAGATGTCTTACCTTACAGAGCTATAAGGTGGATAGAGAACTCTAAAACAGCATTAGAAAATTTAATTTTAACAAGTGATACAAAAAAAGTAAAGGACTTAAAGGGAAGAGATATATTGATATTTCAAAGTGAATGGAATATCAGCTGGGCACTGGAACACAACAAGGGCCTTGAACTGTCAGATATAGGAAAAGTAGAATAAATAACTTTTATCAAGGGCAAATTAGATGCTGTTTTACAGCGGTAATTTGCCCTTAATTTATTGTACCTAAAATTCATATACCAGATCTTTTATTTTGACACAGGTATGAATCCTATTTTTTTCTGCATTTTCCTCAAGACTTTACTGGACACATAGTATGCTTTTTCTGCACCCTTCTTATATATTTCCTCCAGATATTTTTTATTCTCAAGAAATTCATTTACTTTGTTCTGTATGGGAGAAAGTTCTCTTATCAAGGCTTCTGCTACATCATTTTTAAATTCGGCATAACCTTTTCCCTTATATTTAGCTTCTATTTCACCATGACTCATTCCAGCAGCTGCAACCAATATATTTATGAGATTTTTCACACCCGGCTGATCATCTGTGTATTTCACCACACCTACACTGTCCGTAATACACCTACTTATCTTTCTTCTTATCACTTCAGGAGGATCCATAATCAGTATGTAACTGTTAGGATTGCTGGATGACTTAGACATTTTTTTTGTAGGATCCTGCAGATCCATTATCTTGGATCCTCCTTCTGGTATATACCCCTCCGGTAAAGTAAACGTAGGACTATAGGCATTATTAAATCTTTCAGCTATATCCCTAGTAATTTCAATGTGTTGAGTCTGATCTTTTCCTACAGGTACAAGATCTGCATTGTAAAGCAATATATCTGCGGCCATCAGTACAGGGTAATTGAGGAGTCCTGCACTTACACCCTCTGCCGTATCCCCATACTTTTTGGCCTTGCTTTTATACTGAGTCATTCTCTCAAGCTCTCCCACATAAGTAAAACAGTTTAAAAGCCATGCTGCTTCACTATGAGTAGGAACATGAGATTGAATAAATATGGTATTTTTCTCAGGGTCTATGCCTGCAGCCAGATATATGGCCAGTACTTCAAGTGTCCTTCTTCTCAAATCCTTTGGTTCCTGCCTTACAGTTATGGCATGTAGATCCACCACACAAAAATAACAGTCGTATTTATCCTGAAGCTTTACCCAGTTCTTCAAGGCTCCAAAATAATTTCCTATGGTTAAATTTCCCGAAGGTTGAATTCCACTAAATATTACTTTTTTCTTATTTTCCATAATTTTACCTCCAAATATTACAATATTTTTGATTGATAAAAAGCGCCCTATGATTTAAATCATAGGGCGCTTTTAACGCTGTACCACCTAAATTCAAGAAGCTCAAAGAACCTTCTCCTCAAAATGGATCACAAAATCCTATCTCATAACGCAAGAATTACGGTTAAAACTACTAAAAATTAATTTAATTCATTTTACTCCTCTGGAACCCATTCAATTTAAGCATAATTATTGTACTTTCACCATATACAACTCTCTATAAATCTGTTTTTAAATTTACTTGCTTCCCTTCAAAGGATTTAATTTATATTAAATATTATTATATATTTTACTATAAATATTCTAAAATTACCATAGTAATTTATTTTATTATAAAAACCTCCCCAAATTTATGGGGAGGCTGGAACAAAATACGGTATTATTTTTTCCAAAGTCCATGCAAATTACAATATTCTCTTGCCATTACAACTTTTTCATCCAGTTTAAATGTAGCTTCCGGTTTTTCACCTGGTTTCAAATATTTTCTATAGATTTTATTTTCAGTATGGACTTCGATCCACTGAATATAATGTTCTGGTGTCATAGGATGTTCAACTGATCCAACTTTAACTTTTACTCCGCCATCTATTTCTTCAATTACAGGTACATGTTTTTCAAGAGCAGCATCCACAGTATTCTCCTCTATCAATTTCATGGGTTTGCCACAACATACTAAAGTTCCACCACCTTTATAGAGAACCTCCACTATATTGCCACATACTTCACATTTGTAAACTTGTTTGACTTCTATCATGATCAATTCCTCCTATTAATATTATTATATAATATAAATTCTCTATACATAGTAGAAAACCCTTCTAAAAATTTTATATTTTATATATTTATTTTAACACTATGCTGTCCATGCTTAAAAAATGGTATTATTCCATCCTCAATTTTATCACCATCAACCCATGTTCCCTTTTCCTTTTCCCTGATCACCTGTATATCATAGACACAATCATCTCTGTTATATCGTATGCTGTAATCTTTCCATTCCTCTGGCACGGAAGGCGTTATGACAAAGCCTCTGTTTTCCTTAAATGTCATTCCGAGTATGGTCTCTACACCTGCTCTATAAAGCCATCCTGCCGCCCCTGTATACCAGCTCCATCCTCCTCTCCCCACATAGGGCTCTACTGCATACACATCTGCTGCCACCACATAAGGTTCTACCTTATAGACATGACAATTCAAATAATCTTTAGCATGGTTTATAGGGTTTATCATAGAAAAAGTTCTATAGGCTTTCTCCCTATCTCCTATTTTAGCAAAAGCCATAATGGACCATATGGCTGCATGGGTATACTGTCCTCCATTTTCTCTTACTCCAGGTATATATCCTTTAATATATCCTGGTTCCAGAGAGGATTTGTCAAAAGCCGGTGTAAGCAGCAATATGATACCCTTATCCTTTTTTATAAGATTCCTGTCCAGGGCATGAACTGCCTCTTTAGCTCTGGATTCCTTTGCAGCCCCGGATATAACTGCCCAGGATTGAGAAATTGAATCAATCTGACATTCTTCATTTTTCACAGACCCAAGCGGAGTTCCATCGTCAAAATAAGCTCTTTTATACCAGCTTCCATCCCAGGCATTTTTCTCTAGATTTTCCTTTATAAATTCCTTTAATTTAGAGTATTTTATGATCTTTTCTTCATCCTTCATAAATTTGCACAGCGGAATGAGCTTATCCAATATACTGTATAAAAACCATCCCAGCCACACACTTTCTCCCTTTCCTTTATTTCCCACGGTATTCATTCCATCATTCCAGTCTCCTGAACCCATGAGTGGAATATTATGCTCTCCAAATCTACATGATTTTTCAATAGCTCTTATACAGTGATCATAAATAGTTCCACTTTCCTCGGATACGGGGGATATACTGTATCTTTCATATTCATCATCTTTTAACTGACTGTCATTAAGATATGGTACCGCTTCATTCAATATGCTATAATCTCCCGTATTCTTTATATAATCCTCCACTACATAGGGCATCCAAAGCAAATCATCGGAAAACTTGGTCCTAATGCCACTTCCTACATACGGGTGCCACCAATGCTGAACATCCCCTTCTAGATACTGTCTGGATGCACTGTAAATTATGTGCTCCCTGGTTATATCAGGACGTATATATGATATAGCACTTACGTCCTGAAGCTGATCCCTAAAGCCATAGGCACCCCCAGATTGATAGAATGCAGTCCTGGACCAGTACCTGCAGGATATCACCTGATACATAAGCCATCCATTTAACATTATATTCATTGAATCGTCAGGAGTATTGACCTGTATAGTTTCAAGTGTACTTTTCCAATAATCCTGGCTGTTTTTTAACTCCTGCTGAATGCTTCCGGCATTACTGTACTTCTCTATGACTCTGTTGATTTCCTCAAAATTATCCTCCTGCCCAAAAAGAACAATAATTTCCCCTTCTGAGTTGGCATCTAATTCCACTTTTACATTTTGAGCCATACAGGGATCAAATCCAGCTCCCACCGTATTAGAAAGGTTTTTAAGGCAGAGTCCTTCAGGCCTCCACACGTTCCCCTGGCGCCCTATAAATTCCGTTCTAACACCTGTATAGGACATCTGCTTGCCGCCCAATATCTTCAAATAACATATTCCATCTTTGAAATACTGGCTATATGGATTCTTAGCATATATATACTCATGCTCCTTGTCAACTCCAGTATATATATACTGCGCAGTTTGCTCATGGCAGACCCCTAATACCAATTTTGCATAGTAGATTATTGAAAGTATCCTTTTCCTCTTACCTATGTTATGCAGTTTTATCCTGCACACCTTCACACTGTCCTCTATGTCTGCAAACACAGTCATTTGACCCACTATTTGGTCTGCTTCATGTTTAAAAATAGAATAGCCAAAACCATGCTCTATTACATATTGTCCCGAATCCCTTACAGGTCCAGGAGATATACTCCATATATGTCCCGTTTCTTCATCTTTTACATATAAACTTTCAGCCTCGCCATCCATCACAGGATCATTTGACCATTCTGTAAGTTTGTTTTCCCTGCTGTTTTTATTCCAGGTATAGGATATACCACTTTCAGAAATATGAAATCCAAATCTCCTATTAGAAATAACATTTATCCACGGCGCAGGAGTATTGCTATAATTTTTCAACACTATTATATAGGACTTTCCATCCTTTGAAAAACCACCTATGTCATTAAAATATCGAAGAAGAGGAATTTCAAAACTGTAGGAGGAAATTACCTTTCCATTTTTATTATAGACAAAATCACCAAGATTTCTCACCCTTTCATCTTCTAGAGAATCCATACTACACATAAACTGCTTAAACAATTCTCCCTCTTGACCGTCTATTACAAATCTGGACACAGCCTTTAGAAAATTCACATCTTCCTCCTTTACTTCACTTTTATTTAAAATGAATACCCTTCCATCCTTATTTCTTCTGATTCTAGATAAACTATTATTTACAATATCTCTCAATTTGTTTTGGAGAGGCTGCATATAAGAGCTATCTTCCAGATTTAATAAAACCAAATCCACTGATAGGTTTTTCAAAGTCCAATACTCCTGAGCACGCAAAAGCTGTCTTACAAAATCTATATTGCTCTCATCTCTTATAATAAGAAGAACTATAGGTAAATCTCCTGAAATTCCGTAAGGCCACAATGCAGACTGACTTTTTTTCATATTGACTATATATTTGTATCTATTTTGAAATAGATCACTTAAAAACAAAATTTTTGAGGCTATCTTCTGGTACACATTTATCTGGTTTGATGTTATTCCAAGATATTTCATCTCCAGCTGAGCTTCAGTCCATGAAAGTTGAAACATTCTATTCACATTGCACATATCACCATATTTATTTGCCAGTTTAACTGCATTTTCCTTAGAATCTGCCAGCATAGTGCTATAAGCTACCTTCCCAGTCCTACCAGGCTCTATCCTTATTCTAACTCTCAAACTTATTATAGGATCAATCACCGCTCCTACCGATTTTGTAAGCTGTACATCATTATCCATTGCCCTTGGATTCACGAGATTTCTACCCCTCCCTATAAAATTATCCCTATTGGTTTCATATTGAATGGTACCTGCCCGTTCACCTTCTACTGCTATAGTTTGTACAAGCCATTTTTTCTGTTCTCCTGCATTTCTGGATCTTCTACCGGCAATAATGCAGGTTGGATTTTGGATGAATTCAGTTTGTATAAATAATTTTCCAAAAGCAGGATGAACCAAATCCGCATTGTAAGAAGATAGAGTCACTTCCAAATAACTGGTTATCTCCACTTCCCTTACAGAATTGCTCATATTTGTGATAGAAATCTTTCTTATTTCTCCACTGTCCTCATGGGATACGGTGATCTTCATATGGGTTCTTAAATTTCCATCTTTCCTTTTAAATTCTGATTTATCTGGCGAAAACACAACCTCATACTCCTCAGGTATACCTTTGCAGGGTTCATAGGCAGCACTCCAGTATTCATTGGAATTTATATTTTTTATATAAAAAAACATTCCAGTATCATTCGTAACCACATCTTCACGATATCTATATAACATAGTATCTTCCATTTTGCTGTATCCGCTGCCGCTGTTCGTTATCATTAAAGAATATCTTCCACTGGAAATTACATTTACCTCCGGTACATCTGTCTTCGCATTATTATATTTTCTTGTAATTACGTTCTCATTTTGAAAAACTGTCTTAGGCTTTCCAGTATCCTGCTTCCTATCATAAATAACATTCTTAGAACTTTTTTCCTGTAGTAAAAGTTCCACAGCTCTTACCCTCGGCACTCTATGAAATCTTTCTTGAAGTATATTCTCCCTTAGAATATTGTCCAATGACATAAAACTCATGCCTTCATGATGTACCATAAAACACTTCACCAGTTTATTTTTTTTGTTTTTTGAAAATCTTTTTCGAGTATAATCTATAGCATCATAAAAGCCATATTTCCCCTCGGCCTTCAATTTGATAATAGATTTTACATTATTTAAGGCATTTTTAAAATCTACCTGAAGGGCCATAATAGAAGCATAAGGTGCAATCACCAATTCATTAACAAGACCCCTCTTTAGTCCGATGCCCGGAACGCCAAATGCCTTATACTGATACACAGAATTCAAATCAAAATCATAATAGGCAGATTCTGAAATGCCCCAAGGTACATGCTTACTATCGGCATACCTTTTTTGTGCTTCAACTATATATTTATAAGTGTCACTCAATAAAGTTCCTGGAAAATTTTTCATAATTATCAGCGGCATCAGATACTCAAACATAGTTCCAGACCAGGATACCAGAGCTTTACCTCCTCCAGCATAGGTCATAGCCCTTCCTAAGTTAAACCAATGAGATTTTTCTACCTGACCTTTAGCTATAGCTACAAAGCTTGCTTGCCTGGCTTCTGATGCAAGAAGATCATAATAATTATTACCTATAATATTATTTTCCACATCGTAACCAATGGCAAAAAGACGCCTTTTTTTATCATATAATATACTAAAATCATGCTCTTCACCCATCTTTACAAGTTTTTCTTTTACATCCTTGAGTCTCAAAAGAAGATCATCTGCTTTTAGCTTGGTGATATTCAGCATGTTTTTCAGATCACCTATGTTCTCATTCATGTTTTTATCGTGATTTTCAAATCCAAGGTGAGCTAATCTATCAATTGTACTGGATAATTCTTTCAATGATATTTTATTAGCTAGTTTATCTAATTCTCCCTTAAAAGCTTCAAATCTTTCATCTCCGCTTACAAGATCAATCCAGGGGAAAAATTCATCTAATTCTTTCTGAAAGTGTGAGGCCATATATTTAACCTTCTCATTCCAATACAGATCGCCATAATTTTCATTGATTTCACAGGATTTTTTTATAATGGATCTCAAATAATCTTTAAGAGAATATATATTAAATTCATTTTCTGACTCCATAAAATTTTCATATATTCTTGGAACCTTAAATTCTTTAGCTATTTCCTCCTGAGCCAACCTCAAGGTATCCTTTAGCCCAAAGCTTAAATTCTTATTTACAAGTGGGCAATTCAAATACTCCTCCAGAGCTTCTATCGTAACCCATATATACCCTACCAAATTCCCACTATCTACTGTGGATATATATCTGGATCCAAGAGGTTTCTTAGTCTTTATATCATACCAATTGTAAAAATGTCCTCGATGCTTTTCCAGAGATCCCATATTTAAAATTATATTTTCAAGTCTGTATTCAACTTCTTTTATTCCCACATATCCTAAATCGTAAGCTACTATATTTGATGTAATGCCCATAGCCATATTAGTGGGAGAAGTTCTATAAGCCAGGCCTTTATACGGCTCTTCTTGATAATTATCTGGAGGAAGCCAATTATTTTCAGGCAGTGTGAAATCTTCAAAATAAGCCCAAATCTTCCTGCTTATCCTCCCCAGCAGTTTCTTTTCCTCATACTTCATCTGTATTTTTTCATCATTTTTTTCTTCTCTGCTTACACTAAATGCCATCCAGGGTGCTAAAAACCAGATTATACAAAAAGGCAGCATAAAAAATAAAGTATCAACACCTCTTCTAAAAGCTAGAAAAGCTATAATTACGCTAATGGCACTGCAGATCCACATTGATCTTAAATACCCCTTAAATGTTTTTGAAGAGGCAGCTTCCGCATCTGCTGCCGTTTGCCACTGAAGTAAATTTCTCTTACTTATAGACATTCTGTAAATTGTCCTTATTATGGCATCTAACATCAAATAGGCCTGATAGGGTAAAAAACTCAATATAAGAAAGAATTGTTCTACCGCATTTCTGAAATTTACCATATTACCTGATAGACTTATCCCCTTTACAGGAGATACCACAGCCTCTGATACATCAAAAAATATAGGACACAATAGTGAAATCAACGCCATAACCAGTAAATTGTCCGGGGTTTGAAATAAAGTCAAAGCTGCTGCAATAAGTATCATTATACCCGGCTGCACAGTACTTCTCCTCAAATTGTCAAATATTTTCCACCTGGACAATTTATTCAGAGGACTTTTTTTAAAAATCCATGGTATCAATTGCCAGTCCCCTCTGACCCACCTGTGAAGCCTTTTACAACTTGAATTATAATAAGCAGGATATCCATCAATAAGCTCTATATCAGTCACAAGGGCCGCCCTTACGTAAGAACCTTCTAACAGGTCATGACTCAGTACTGTATTTTCAGGTATTTCATCCTTCAGAACTGTATTAAAAATATCTACATCATAAATTCCCTTTCCCGTAAATATGCCCTCATCGAACAGATCTTCATACACATCAGAGATAGCTGTAGTATATACATCTATGCCAGTCTGCCCAGAAAAAATGCTTGAATAAAAAGTTTTATTTGCACTTACTACGCCTACACTTATCCTCGGCTGCATCAGTCCATGCCCTCTTATTATTTTTTTATTATTCAGATAGGGAACATTTAGAGGATGTGCCATAGCTCCTATAAGCAATTTAGCCGTATCTTTTGGAAGTATAGTATCTGCATCCAGGGTTATTACATATTTTACCTTATATAAATTGCCTATATCTCCGCTTACAATATCATAACTAGTAGTTTTGTCACCCCTTATGAGAGCATTGAACTCCATTAATTTGCCCCGTTTTCTCTCCCATCCCATCCACTTTTTTTCTCTTTCATTGTATTCTCTGCACCTGCTCAAAAAGTAGAATTTATCTTTTCCCTGTTCTCCATATTTTTCATTGAGTTTTTTTATTTCATCCAGTGCAGTATCCACTATAATTTTATCTCTATAATCTTCCTTTTCAGTACTATCCTTAAAATCTTCAAGAAGTACAAAATACAAATTTTTTTCTTTATTTGCCAAATAGTACACTTCCAAGTTGCCAATAAGCTCCTTCATCCTATGAGCCTTGCTTGTAAGGGTAGGTATTACTACAGCAGTGCTGAATTCTTCCGGTATGCCCTGCTTAAATTCTATTTTTGGTATAAACCTGGGTTCTGAAAGCTTATTTATACTCCAATTAAATATAGATATAAATATCTCACTGCTTGGTATTAAAAGAACAAGCATTTCTATTATGTATTTCCACAAAGGCAGATTTTCAAAATAAAAATTTATTCCGCTAACTAAAACATCTAAAAAAATAGTTCCCAATACTATGCTTCCTATATAAAAGTTAGGAGTCATATTATTGGCGATCTTAAAATCAACTTCTCTATACTCCTCGCCGCTGGATTTTATTTTTTTCTTTAAACAATATGTGCCGCTATCTATTAAATAATATCCTACATGCTTCTCATACTTTTTTGCAGTTTCAAGAGCTTCTCCAGCACATTCCACTGCCTTTTTTGCTATGAAAGATTCCGGTACGTTTATAGCCTTGGATAATTTTTCTATTCTATGTCTATAATAATCTTTCGAGCAAAAATCCATTTTACTATAAATTCCCGCAGGATCCTTTTTTAAAATCCGTTCCACATAACTTAAGCGTTCAAAATTTTCTTTCCAGTTCAGACCACATACTTCTCTTATTCCCTTAATTGAATTTTCCATTAAAACCTGATATATTCCCTGTTTCTGATGATCGATATTTACCATTCTCTTCACGCTGCTGTCTTCTTTATCCAGCGCTTCATCTATCCAATTATATACTTCAATGTACCCTATAAAATTATCTCTCAATACCCTTATAAATTTTTCTGTAAAATGAGAGGTAAATCTTATTTTTTCTCTCTTTAACTTTTCTATCTCCTCATTGACGTTTTTCCCTGAGTTCATAATTCTTTCTGCTACAACTTCAGCTCTATTTCTCTCTTTTTGCATGAAAACTATACTATCCGTTATATTACTGATATTTTGAAGCAGGGCTATTCTTATCATTACAGGCAGTGCCCAGAGTTCAGAATTTTTCAATACTTTATTTTCTTCATATGAATTTATAAAATCCTCTATGGTATCTTCATCCACAGCGCCATAAGTATGAGATAACATTTCTTTGGCAATATAATATATCCTGGGATATCCTTTCATAATGCCTTCCTTTATTACCGGAAGATTTCTATAATAGCTTTCCGTCATATTTGCCTTTATATCTTTATATTCCTTTTTTATCAGATATAAATTATCCAAGAGCCATTCAGCACAAGAGGCCACTTCTATTTTCCCCTTAATCTCGCTCTCAAAAAAATCACATCCGTCTAAAATACTTTTATATTCTCTATTCAAACTTCGCATCAGCTTTTTTTTACAGCTTCTTTTTCTATCAGCTGCTGGAATAACAGCTATTTCCCTGGCATATTTTTTTAATTCCTCTTTACTCATATTAAAAGCAAGGACGTTATCCCCTGCATTGTGATCTGTATTTTCACATCTATTTAAAACTCTATAAATCATTACAATTACCATAATTATAGCTATACTTATAATATAAAGCATAAAAAAATCCATCCTTTCCTGCGAAAAAGAATTTATGTAATATTTATTGTTTCCAATAAAACACAAAATATTAATTCACAGAAGGGATAGATTTAAATTAAATCATTATTTCATTCTCTATCATTTCATCAAAGCTCTGCCTTTTGGAAATCAGCCTGGCTTCTCCATCCTTTACTAAAACTGCTGCCGGAATCGGAACTTTATTGTAATTACTTGCCATGGAATAACAATATGCCCCTGTGGTAAACACCGCCAGAATATCCCCTGTTTCAGGCTTTGGAAGCTTCACGTCCTTTATTAATATGTCTCCGGACTCACAGCACTTTCCTCCTACGGTCACAGTTTCCTCACAGCTATCCTGAATCCTATTTGCTATGGCGCATTCGTAGTGAGCCCTGTAAAGAGCCGGTCTTATATTATCCGCCATACCTCCGTCTACAAATATATATTTTCTTATACCCGGAATATTTTTTATAGCGCCTACAGTATAAAGAGTAGTTCCAGCATTACCTATTATGGATCTCCCGGGTTCTATTATCAGTGCTGGAAGCTTTATATTAAGTTTTTTGGAACCCGCCCTAGCTTTCACCAATATGGCATTACAAAAATCCTCTATAGATTTGGGGTTGTCCCCTTTATTATAGTATACTCCAAACCCTCCCCCTAGGTTTAATTCTTCTACTTCATAACCCGTTTCGTCTTTTATTCTTTTCACTAAATTCAACATGATTTCAACTTCATCTTCATAGGGCTTTATTTCAAATATCTCAGAACCAATATGACAGTGAACGCCTGCAAATTTTAGATTGGACATATCCATGGCTTTTTTTATAAATTCCATGGTTTCACCATTTAACATGGTAAATCCAAATTTAGAATCAACCTGCCCAGTTTTTATATATTCGTGGGTATGGGCTTCTATCCCCGGAGTCACTCTGAGGAGTACCTTTTGTACTCTATCTTTTTTCTGTGCTATAAAATTTATTTTTTCCATTTCACAGAGATTATCCACCACAAATTTTCCCACTTTAAAATCTATTCCCATTTCAATTTCCTCTGGTGTTTTGTTATTTCCATGAAAATAAACCTTTTCCATTGGAAAACCACTTTTAAAAGCTGTGTAAAGTTCTCCACCTGATACTACATCCAAATACAATCCTTCACTGTCTATTATCCTGCACATGGCCAAAGTTAAAAATGCCTTTCCAGCATAGGTTATCTTATTATTCCTATCTCCTTCAAAAGCTCTATAATATCTTCTACATTTATCCCTGACTAAATCTTCATCTATTACATAAAGAGGAGTTTTAAACCTCCCTGCCAGATCCTCTGCACTTATTCCTCCAATATACAAAACATTATCCTTGACTTTCATGTTCCCAAATAACCTCATACTGGCTTCCTCCTAAAAGTTTTCGCATAACCATTATAAGTTAAATTCCCTGGCTATAACATTTATTGTCTTGAGCTTATCCTTCTGCTTTATAGCACAAGTAATTCTTATCTCAGAAGTAGTTATCATCTTTACCGCTATGTTATTTTGTCTAAATAGTTTAAACATTTTGGCAACCACTCCTGATGTGGTCTTCATTCCTATACCAACTATAGAAAATTTAGTTATGTCTTCATCTATATCAACTTGTACCTTGCCCTTCGAATAAGACTTTAAAATACTCAAACATTCCTTTAAATCTTCCTTAGGTATAGTAAAAGATACGTTCACCTTGTTATCTATAGGTGCTGTCTGGCTTATCATATCCACATTTATTTTTTTGTCAGCTACCTTTTCAAACAAGTTGGCAATAATATTTATATCATTGTCAATGTTTCTCACTGTAACCGCTACATCATCATCACTAGTAGCCAGCCCCGTCACTGGCTTGCTTTCCAAATTCATATCATCTACCCCCTTAATAACTGTTCCTCTTATATCACTATTACTTAATCCCACATATACAGGTATATCATATTTTTGTGCAAGTTCTATGGATCTAGAATGCATGACCCTGGCACCCAGACTTGAAAGCTCAAGCATTTCCTCATAATCTATTTCATCCAATTTTTTAGCATCCTTATATTCCCTCGGATCCACACTGTATATTCCATCCACATCAGTGTAAATTTCGCATGTCCCATTTAATTTTACCGCTATAGCTACAGCTGTAGTGTCAGAGCCTCCCCTTCCAAGAGTAGTGACATCGCCTTCAGTATTTACACCTTGAAATCCAGCTGCAATTACAACTTTCCCATTATCTAAAGCTCTTTTTATCTTATCCTCGTCTATATCATCTATAAGAGATTTGCCATATTGTCCGCTGGTTTTTATACTGATTTGATAAGCCGTATAACTTACAGCATCATATCCCAAATCCTTGATAGCCATAGCAAGCAGTGCGCAAGATCTCATTTCTCCTGTAGATAAAAGCGCATCCAATTCTCTTTTATCCGGATTTTCCGTAATTTTTTTAGCCAGCGCTATAAGATTATCCGTAGTATCTCCCATTGCTGATACTACAACTACCAATTTATTGCCTGCTTCAACTTTATTTACTACCGACCTGGCTACAGCTTTTATTTTTTCCGGAGTTCCCACAGAACTACCTCCATATTTTTGAACAATGATTGCCATAATACTCCTCCCTAAAATTATTATAAAAAATAAGTACAGCAAAGGGACACACCTATACTGTACAGATATACATGGTTGTGTACCTTTGTAGCTCTCCACTAAAATAGTCTTACCCAATTCCATCAATGAAAATACACCAATTATTACATATTTTAGTGACAGCTTTATATATATTTTATACAAAGCCAAAATCAGTTCCGCCAAACTAATTTTTCGGCTGTAATTCCTTTCTTTATCTCTCAAATGTCTGCCAACTAAAAATAAATACTATTAATTACAGCGCCTCCACCCTAGGTATCTAAATATTAAATTGTTCTAAGTTTATCATAAATATCTATTCATTTCAACTATTTTTTGACTAAAATTCAATCAGTGCAATATATGCCCCCAGATGGAACTCATAGAAAATATTAGCATATCATATTAATGACTGTAATAAGTAGGAGTGTATATAATGAGTTATAAAATAAAGCATTTCTTTACAAACGGAAATACTTGGGGAAATTCTGACTTATTCTTAAACTTTATAGAAAGCCAGAAAACATCTAAAAAAATATTTCTCTTAAAAAGCAAATCTATGTTTTTAAAATCATTTCTAATGAAAAAAATAAGTGAATATTTTATTAAGGATGGATATGATATGGAATATTATCACTGTCCCTGTGATGAAAATTTCTTACATGGAATAATCATAAAAAAATTAAACATAGTATTGTTAGACAGTAGTTTATTAAAAACAACAAGTTCCCCATTGCCCTATGAAATACTGGATTTGGAGAAAAATCTTGATAAAGTGAATTTCAAAAAATATATAAAAAAAGAATCATATATAACCACAAAAATTAAAAATGCATTAAATAGATCCTACAGATTTATAAAGGCTGCGAAACTTATGCAGGAAGATTGGGAATACTATAATAAATCTGCCATTGATTATTCAAAATTAACTGTAACAATTGAAAATTTAAAATCAAAAATATTATCCAGGGTTAAAGTTGAATCTTCAGGGAAAGCCAAACACCTATTTGCCACAGCTCTTACTCAAGACGGCATAGTATCATTTATAAACACCTTATACGATGAAACCGGAAACGTATATGTGTTAAATGGTGATCCAGGCACCGGGAAAACGACAACTCTCAGAAAAATTTACAAAGAAGCCTTAAAAAAAGGCCTGTATGTGGAAGTATACCACCATCCCTTCATAGTAGATAAATTGGAACACGTTATAATTCCTGAATTAAATACCGCTGTTATAACTTCCAATGAAATCAATAAAGCTCAATTTAACGGCATGCAAATATACATGAACAACTTAATTGACTACAGCAAGATAAACAAGATAGATTTAAAGGAGGATAAAAAAAATTTCTATCTTTTTCTCAATAAAAGTCTGTCTATAATGGCTTCCACTAAAGCTCTCCAATATGACTTGCAAAAATATTTTTTTGAAGATATAGATTCAAATACCCTGAATACTGCCTGTAAAAAACTTCTAGGCAGATTAAGAAAATGTGAAAAATAAAAGGCATAATGAATTCTACATTATGCCCTTATTTTAAATTTCAGAAGCAAAAATATATTTCATATGCATCACCCAGTTACAGAAAAAATCCTGTATACATGCAGCTCATGCAGTGCCCTGGTGGCCATTATATATTTTAATGTGTTCTCATCTTCATCACGACAATAAAAAGTATCTATCATTATAACGGCGTCAAATTCCAGACCTTTGGCAAAATAACTTGGGAGTATAACTTCTCCACTGGAATAAATCATATCTTCCCCGCTGATTACTTTTATATATGCTCTTTTTTTAATTAGATTTCCCAATGTCACTGTATCTTTCAAATCCCTACATATCACGGCAATACTTTCATAAGATTTTTCTTTTAATTTCTCAATGTCCTTCAATATCTTATCTACAAGTTCCTTTAAGTTATATACCTGCTCTTCTATAACTTTTTCTCCCTCTCTTATCAAAGGTATAATTTCACCCTTTTTTAAATACTGGTTGGCATAATTGGTTATTTCGTTTGTAGATCTATAGCTTCTGCTCAAGGAAAAATTTTTTACTTTCAAATCCGAAAATATGTTATTCAAGTCCATCATAGCAGGAATTTCATCTGAAGGTATAATTCTTTGATTAACATCTCCAACTATAGTAAAAGAGCTGCAGTGGGTGAGTTCTTTTATAACCTTGAACTGCAATGGAGAATAATCCTGGGCTTCATCTATGACTATGTGTTTTACTCTGTCTTTATATCTTGAACCATCTAATTTTATTTTCAGATATAAAATAGCAGCCAGATCATCGTAAATTAATTTTCTATTATTGTTGAAGGTATTGTACATTGATATTACATCCGGCTTCTCCAGCCATTTAAGCTTATATTTTTTTATTCTTATTACTTCTTTTATGACTTCTTCTATTTCATTTCTCTCTCTATACTCTAAATTTGTCCCATGTAGATTCAATTCTTCCTCTGTCATATTTTCAATTTTATCTCTATACTTTTTCCGTATGGCTCTCACTATTATGTTTCTCTCATCCTTTATTCTGGAGTATATGACCTTTTTTAGCCTTATTGCTCTCTTAAACAGAGGCATATCCTTAAAATAATATCCCAGCATTTTTTCCGCTTCTTCTTTAGCAACTATTACCTTATCATAAAAAAATACATCTTCTGCCGCAAAACAATTTTCCTCTATACGGACAATTAATTTGTCTACATCACTGACATATCTCAAAGAATTCTTATAAATTATTTCCTGAATAAACTCTTTATCCCCGTTTAAAATATTCTCCATATATTCCCTTAAAGTCATCACATCCGGCAAGTTTAAAATGCTTTTAGCAAATTGACCAAATGTAAGCTGGGTAACCTCTTCTTCTCCTAAACTGGGCAGCACAAGAGAAATATAATCTATAAATATACTATTAGGTCCTAATATAAGCACTTTCCTCTGAAGTAATTTTCTATAATTGTACAACAAATATGCCACTCTGTGTAAAGCTATAGTAGTTTTGCCGCTGCCAGCTATTCCATTTACCACAACAACCCCTTCCCTGGGCTGCCTTATTAGATCATCCTGTTCTTTCTGTATAGTCATCACTATATCTTTTAGCTTTTTCCCAGCATTCTTACTCAGCACCATCTGTAATATCTCATCTTTTACATCCATATTGGAGTCAAACATCCCGACAAGATTTGATTTCTTTATGATAAACTGTCTCTTGCTCAATATGTCTGCTTTTATTTCTCCCATAGGGGAACTATAACTGGTCTGTCCCAGGCTGCCCGAGTAGAATAAACTGCATACAGGTGATCTCCAATCCACTATAATTGGCTCATAATCTTCTCTGCTGCTCATTCCAAATCTACCTATATATATTTTTTCTCCACCAAATTTATCTTCAAAAATCACTTTTCCAAAATAAGGTGAATCCTTTAGTACAGTAAGTTCTTTTATACTCTTATTTACCAGTCTAAATTGTTCTTCTTTTGTATATACTTCATGATCAAAATATTCAACTATTTTATCTTCATCATCTTCATATTGGTCAAGATTTTTTTTCCTTAAATCTAAAATATAATTGATTACCTTTTTTCTAAAGCTTATACACTCCATCATCCTTGTATTTATCTGGTTTAATACTTCTTTTAATCTTTCTTTTTCAAGGTTTAATTGAATTTCTTTATCCAATTCATTTTCTAAATCATCTCTCCACATATACATATCTCCATTCCACAGCCTATACATCCTCCAAATGAGAGGTTAAAGCCTTGTTATCGGAAGATTCTTTTCCTTTTTTTTCATTGTAATCCCTTATAATGCTCATAAACTCATCTCCCATTAAAGTTTCCTTTTCTATAAGTTTTTTAGATATGCCTATGAGCAGATCCATATTATCTTTAAGAAGTTTCCTGGACTTTTTATGAGATTCCTTTATTATTTTTAAAGTTTCTTCATCAATAATAGAGGCTGTTTCTATACTGCAATTTTGAACTGGCCTTCCATTAAGATATTTATTTTGTATAGACTCCAGTCCCATCATATCAAATCTATCCGTCATTCCATAAATGGTTACCATTCTTCTAGCAGTTTGAGTGGCCCTTTCAATATCATTAGCTGCTCCTGTAGATATACTGTTAAATCTGACCTCTTCTGCCGATCTTCCTCCCAGCATAACACATATTTGATCCATCATCTCTTCTTTTGTATTTAAATATTTTTCCTCCTCAGGGAGCTGCATAGTATACCCTAATGCCCCCATAGTTCTAGGGACTATAGTTATTTTATGAACAGGATCAGTATGCTTTAAAAGAGCTGCCACCAATGCATGACCGACTTCGTGGAAGGCTACCTGCTGTTTTTCTTCAGGCGAGAGTATTCTATCCTTCTTTTCCTTACCTGCTATAATCACTTCCACTGCTTCTTCTAGATCCTCCTGATTTACTTGAGATCTATGATTTTTAACAGCTCTTAGTGCCGCTTCATTTATCATATTTGCCAAATCTGCACCCACAGCTCCCGGAGTAGCTTTTGCTATATTATTTAAATCAACGTCCGGTGAAACTTTCACACCCTTTATGTGCACTTTTAAAATATCTTCCCTTCCCTTTAAATCAGGCCTGTCAACTATAACTCTTCTGTCAAATCTGCCAGGTCTTAAAAGAGCTTTATCTAAAACTTCCGGTCTGTTGGTAGCTGCCAATATAACTACACCTTTGGAAGAATCAAATCCATCCATTTCCGCTAAAAGTTGATTCAGCGTCTGCTCTCTTTCATCATTTCCCGATATATTTCCCTCTCTGCTTTTTCCAATGGCATCTATTTCATCTATAAACACTATACAGGGAGCTTTTTCCTGAGCTTGTTGAAAGAGATCTCTCACCCTTGCAGCACCCATACCTACAAACATCTCTACAAAGGCTGATCCTGATATTGAAAAAAAAGGCACTTTAGCTTCACCAGCTACCGCTTTTGCAAGAAGAGTTTTGCCTGTCCCTGGAGGTCCCACAAGAAGGGCTCCCTTAGGAAGTCTGGCACCTATCTCCACATACCTTTGAGAATTGTGTAAGAAGTCTACAATTTCCACAAGTGATTCTTTTGCCTCTTCCTGACCTGCTACATCTTTAAAATTTACACCAGTTTCATTTTCCGCATATATCTTAGCTGTATTTTTCCCGAAAGACATCACTCCACTGCCCATCTTTTTATTCAATTTTCCCAAAAACAGTTGAAGTAAAAATGCAATTATTATAAATGGGAGAACCCAGTTTATGAAAAATCCCCTTATGGCAGTGTTCTCTTGAGGTATTCCTCCATATTGGATCTTGGCGTTATCAAGCTTTTTAATCAAATCTGGATCTGTTATTCTCTCAGTATAAAGGACTTTGCCTCTATCTGCTTCATCTTGAGATTTTGGAATTATAATCAATTTATCCTTACTTATCTGCACTTCAGAGATTTTATTTTGGTTTATATCATTTATAAAATCACTGTACTTTATATGTTGGGATTTCAGCCCATTCATATATTCATTTGCTACAAATATAATCATAGCTGCCAATAATGCATAATAGATAAGATATCTCCACTTTTTATTACTATTAAACTTTTTATTATTAAACATATTATGGCCTCCACTTTATTTCAGCTTATAATTCTATTTATATTATAACAATAAATATTCTTTTTCCTAATAATATTTACAAAATATTTTCAAAGTTATTTTTAACCATTGCAAAAATAAAAAATGATATGAAAACTTTCGTTTTCATATCATTTCTAATTTTAGCTGGTATTTAATATGCCCTTCCCCAATATACTAACTTGTCGGCCTTTTTGCCGCAGCAAACGCAGGTATCCGAAATGTGTTCCTGATCAAAGGGGATACATCTTGAAGTTGCCCCTGTAACCTCCCTGATTTTTTCCTCACATTTGGCATCTCCACACCACATAGCTCTCACAAAACCCGACTTATTTTCCTCAATATTCTTAAATTGTTCCATATTTAGAGCATCACGGGTATTATTATCTCTAAAGGATTTTGCTTTTTCATACATGGAATTGTGAATTTTATCCAAAAGCTCCGTTACCTGGCTTTCCAGATCATCTATTGATACTGTGAACTTTTCTCCCGTATCCCTTCTTGCCAGTACCACCTGATTTTTTTCAATATCCTTAGGTCCTATTTCAAGTCTGATTGGAACACCTTTCATCTCGTATTCGCTGAATTTCCAGCCCGGTGTTTTATCGGCATCATCATCAATCTTGACTCTTACAATTTTAGACAGCCTATCCTTCAATTCATTTGCCTTTTTAAGCACACCTTCCTTGTGCTGCGCTACAGGTATAACAATCACCTGTATAGGTGCTATCCTTGGCGGCATGACCATACCGTTGTCATCACCATGTATCATTATTATTGCCCCGATCAGCCTTGTAGTTACAGCCCAGGTAGTATAATGTACATACCGCTGTTTACCTTCCTTATCGGAATACTGGATTCCAAATGCCCTGGCAAAATTTTCACCAAGATAATGTGATGTACCTGCCTGCAGGGCCTTTCCATCGTGCATCAAGCTTTCAATGGTATAGGTATCCACAGCACCTGCAAATTTTTCGCTCTCGGTTTTTTTGCCCTGAATTACCGGCATAGCCAGAATATCCTTACATAAATCGGAATATAGATTCAATATATATCTTGTTTCTTTCTCCGCCTCTTCTTTAGTAGCGTGTATTGTATGCCCTTCCTGCCATAAAAATTCTGCTGTTCTCAAGAACGGCCTGGTGGTTTTCTCCCACCTTATTACTGAACACCATTGGTTATACAGCTTAGGCAGATCCTTATAAGAGTGGATTATCTTAGCAAAATGATCGCAGAACAGTGTTTCTGAAGTCGGCCTGACACACAATCTCTCCGCAAGCTCCTCATTTCCACCTTCAGTTACCCAGGCCACCTCCGGAGCAAATCCCTCAACATGTTCTTTTTCCTTTTCCAATAAATGCTCTGGAATAAATATAGGCATATATACATTTTCATGCCCTGTTTCCTTTATTTTTGTATCTACGTATTTCTGAATGCCCTCCCATATTGCATAACCATAAGGTCGTATTATCATACATCCTCTTACACTGGAATAATCTGCCAGTTCTGCTTTTCTCACAATATCCGTATACCATTGAGCAAAATCTTCACTTCTGGACGTTATCTGTTCCACCAACTTCTTTTCCAATTTAATTACCTCCAAAATAGAATTATAGTTTAAAATTCATATGATTAAATTTAAATATAAAAAAACCTCCCATCCCATAAAGGGACCGAGGTTACATTCGGCGGTACCACCCTGCTTTAATATATTCAAATATCAAACATACTCACTTACTTACAATCTTAACGGCAATTACCGCTGTATCCTACTACTGTTTCAGTACAGAGCTCTAAGGCAGGTTCAGTATGGCTCTTTTGAAAACTTCCACCTTGCATTTTCTTCTCTTAAAAAGGTATCATACCTACTAATCCTCTTCTTAGCATTTTAGCATCTATTTAATTTTAAACTTATTTTATATGATAGAATATAAAAAATTTATTGTCAATAGTTTTTATATTTATTTTTTTAATTTCATGCCCAGAGAAAGTACAATAAATTATATAAAAAACCACATACTAAGATCAGGAGGTGAATCCATATGAAATTAAAGAATCTGATCCTAGGAATTATTTTTATTTTTTTAAGCACCTTAATCTGTACAGATGCAAATGCCTTTTCAGCCCATCAATACTATGTAAAAAATTCCAGAACACCTAAATATCTCTACGTAATACAGCAGAACGATTTAAGTTCCGCTGAAAATACCATGATAGCCACACTGCAGGGGGTAATATCAAATAAATCCGATTCCCAGATATATACTTTAAATAAAAATCAGCCGGATTATAGAATATGGCTGGAGGATCTAAAAGAAAATTACGGTGTCAATTACAGCATGGTGGAGGATCCCTGGTACCTGCTGGATAAATTTAAAAGCTTTGTAAAAGGCTATGTACTCTACGACAACTCCTCCAAGAAAGATCCTTCCATAAACAACGCCTGTTCCCTGGCAGCTTTAAAAGATTCCATAGCTGTAGACAAATCCCTTGAAACCAAAGTCAAAAATATGGGTATAAAAATGCAGCAGGACTGCAGAAACACCGATAAATACTGGGCCTACGATAACCTATGGAATAGGGGGCTGAATCATTCAACGGTAATTGAGCTGTCCCCCGGAAGAGATTCCGCCCTCAGAGATTACGGTATAATGAGCAGATCCCTGGTATTTTATGAAGATGACCCGAAGGATTTCTCCCTGAGAAACAAGGTATTTGAATCCATGGAAAGTGACTCCACATGTCTTGGATGGGGTCCTGACGAAAAGGGTAACATAAGTACAGCTTCCAAAAACGGAGTGAGCCTGGTTCCTGCAGACTGGTCCTATAATCTGACGGTGTTGAGCGCTTTTCCCTCTTCTCCTCTAATTCAAAAAAATGGATCAGATTCCACAAAAAATTCAGCTTCAAAAAACACCCACTATGTGACCTTCATTATGTCAGACGGAGACAATCAGCAGTGGAATCTTGGAAGCAATTTCGGCTCTTCCAAATGGTACGGTTCACCTGAAAGGGGCAGCTTCAACATGGGCTTCAGCATAAGTCCGTCCCTGTATGAACTGGCACCAACTGTTTTAAAGGCCTATTATAAAAATGCCTCTTCAAATACCTTTAAAAACTACTTCATTGTATCACCTTCCGGAAACGGATACATGTATCCCAGTGAATTCAAAACAGATTCCCTGAAGCCTTTTTTGAAAAGATTAAACAACTACATGAAAAACTCGGATCAAAAATACGTGTCCGTTTTAGACAACTGCTCCCTCTATAACAGGGATCTCTGGGATAAATACACCGCCTGCTCAAATATCCAGGGCATATTCTATTTGAATTACCACAGGCAGGATGATTACAAGGGTGAAATAGTATGGAGCCACGGCAAACCCATAGTTTCCTGCAGAAATCTGCTCTGGTCCAAAATAGAGGAAAATGAAGATCTGGTAAGGGATATAAACGGCTACATAAAAAACGGCTGCACGGATACAAGCAGACCTGAGGCATACACCTTCGTATACGTGCATGCCTGGAGTAAAAGCATGAGTGACATAGACAAAGTTGTAAAGCAGCTGAACAAAAATCCCGCAGTAAAAGTAGTGGCACCGTACACCTTTATGGAATTTATAGTGGAAAATGTAAAACACAATGAATAAAAACTTTTGTAGTATAAATATACCAGCTATAAAAAGCATCCGGTATATTTATTGGCTGTATATTAGATAACATACATTACTTGGAGAGGGAGGTTTTCACACTGTCTGGAAGTACCCCGGTTCCTCCCAACAATAAACCACTAGTTATTGTATCATTGTCTGCAAGGAAATTCTTTATTCCAGATAGATTATCGGATGGAGTAAGCAGAGTGATTGAAGGAGTTCTCATTGCCAGAACACTTCCCGATATTGCATCCGGGTAATCCTCACCATTTACGATTATGGCGTTTGTCACACCATCTTTAAATTCATTTGCAATTGCCTGTGAGGTTTCATATCGGATTGCCCCACCGAGCCTTTTTACACTATCTTTATTTCCTAACTGGGTAGCAATTGCCGATTCTTGCTCTGTGCTGATTACCCCGCTTCCACCGAGTAAATAAACCTTTGATGGCTTATTCTTTGAAAGGTAATTGCTAAGGTAAGCAGACTCATTATTGGCTGTAGTAAGGAATATCCTGTATCCCCTTGCAGCTGCCACAGAAGATGCCGAAAGTGCATCTGGAAAATTCTCCCCACTGGCTATAAATATAGGGGCAGTTGACGAAGCTGTTACAGCATTTACTATCTTGCTTGCAGTTTCAAACCTGTCTGCACCACCATATCTCGTTATATGAGAAGCGTCTACACCGTTCGCAATAAACCATTCTTTGAAACTATCTGGTACTACACCTGTACCTCCGAGAAGTACGATATTTCCGTTGTTTGCAAGTGCGCTCTTTACATACTTCAACACATTTCCACTATCTTGATATGCACCAACCAATACTATGGGGGCATTTAACTGTCTAGCGAGTGGTGCTCCTGCAAGTGCATCTGCATAGTTATAACCGTATGCCACAATTATTGTCTTTGGCTTAGTCTCATTTATAAAGCTACTAGCTATATTAGTTGCAGTTTCCTTTCTATCTTGTCCAGCTATTCGGGTTACGTCTATTCTTTTAAAATTAGGATTTGTTGGATTGGTAGGAGTAGTTGGTGTGTCCCCTGAACCACTTTTTAAATGCCCGAATTCATCATACTTACTTGGGTCATATGTGGAATTGCTAAAATTAGTTGGCTCATCACCCGTTATAGTTCCGTAATGCACAAAGCCACTATCTTCGTTTGTAGTACCTATATGGACTGTATTTACTGCTGAGTGTATTCTATCTGAATAAGCTTCATAATATCCATTAGAATCTGGCTTAACAACCTTACCGTCTACATCTACATACTTGCCATCATTATTTATATGAATATTTCTATCTATAAATGGCTTTGGATTCATAAGGTCTACATTGTTAGTAGTGTACTTTACTAAATATGGATACAAATTATAATCTGATGTTGCTGACGAACCGATTGAATATTGGTTAAATTTATGGTCTGAATCTAAGAAAGATACCATTGAATAAACCCTAATTATTGCACCCTGTTCGCCTACATACATTTTTCTTACTTCAATAAACCGGTTACATAAAGTTGTTCCAAAACTAAATTGGTAGTGATATATCTTACCATCTACATTTAATTTTTCCATATCTATTCCAGCAACCTGACCATTACTTTCCTTAGTTAAAAAACTATCAGGCATTTCTACTTTATATGGTGAAGCCATAAGCTCGTCATAGGTTGAGGACTCAGACAATTTGTCTTCTGCTACAATGCTATCTCCAACTAGTCCTGTGTCTGTCTGCAAAGGCTCTTTTTGCACCTTATTTCCATTTTGTATAGTGCCGTCATATGCATAAACCTTGTTATTTAGATTTCCTGTAGCATACTGTGGTACCACAAGTGGTGTAGCTAATATTCCTAAAGTTAACAGTAAGCTAACTACTTTCTTTCTATTCATCTTATCCTTTGCTCCTTTTTAAAGTTTTTATTTTCATCGTTTTCTATATCGTAATACTTTATTAACAGTTTGTCCATTTATTTTAGATTATGGAAAGTACATTTTTTATGTAAAGCAGATATAAGATGAAGATTTTTATAAACTCACCTGGGTGCTATTATTATTAATACTCCCAACTTCCTAAAGTTGGGGATAAGTATTACTATATGAAATGTAGACTTTATATAATCATCCTCCGTATAAGTATGGGAGATGGTAACAACTCCAATTCTTATTATAGAGAAACAGATAAAATTTACTTTAAATTAAGTTTATTACTTTACAAATTCAACTTAAAGTATTATAATTAAATCATACAAACAAATTAGGAGGTTGATTTTATGTTTAAATATGAAATGGAACTTAGCTTGGCATTTCCAAGTAAAAATGGAATAAACTTTTTAGAAAATTCCAGAGATAAAGCTATAAAAGAGAGTATTGAAATTTTTAATCAGCGTTTCAAAGGGAAAAAACAGATAAATATTACAGATGGAGATATAAAATCAGATAAAATAACAATAACTCTAGTATCAAATAATGAATTAAAATCACCTGGAAGAGAATTAAGTGCCTTCTCAAAAGAATTATATCATAATAGAGGATTTAAAGAGTTAACCAGCAAACCATCAAGACTATTTGAAATCAGAGTATTAAATGCACCTAAAGATTATAATTGTAATAATACTGAATCATTGGATAATAATATAGATTATTTAATTAAAAACATAACTAATCAAATTTTAATAAATGATGATGAAGAAATATTAAATAAATTAAAAAATAAGTTAGAGATGTTAATTGGGTTTTTAGATGTAAAATTAAATCAAATATCTAAATCTAAATAAGTTTATAAATTTATATTGACTTATAAACTAAGCTATGGTATTATTAATAATGTACTTTCCAAGAAATATGTATTACAAATATTTTACAAAATGGAGGAATTAAGTATTTTTCAAGTAGGTAATATAACTAAAGTTAATTTAAATTTATGTCAATTAAGGGGAGATAATTTGTGGGAAGTTCTCAAATTGTAGATGCTATCGAGGATAAGTTTAAAAAGAACCACTTATATTTCAGTCCAATAAAAGGTTTTGATGTAATGGCAGCTATGGAGGATGCATCAGTTGGTGCAAATGCGACAAAGATCAGTTCACAATTTTTAGCTTATGGAATTTATGGGGATTTTGGTGTCCAAAAGGTTAACACAACATTTGTGTTAAAAAGACTGGATAAAGGTGGAGATCATAAATTCCAATATAAATATCTATATCGTCCAAGGAATAAAGAGATTATAAATTTGGAATCATCAATGCGTAAAAAAATGCAAATTAATGATTCTAAAGACGGATTTTATTGGTGCAGGTGTGAACACTTTGGTGTAGAGAATGTGCAAACTAAAGCTGGATTAAGGAACTGTACATCGCGAAAATATTATGATCTGTTTTTAGATTATGTTGTAAACTTTTATGGAAATACTTTAAGCTTAGAGGAATGGAATTCAATTAAAAAATATATAGGAACAGTTGAATTTGATCCTCAATCTTTACAAGAAGATAATGATATAAGGAAAGTATTTAACCAATATTTTACAGGCAATTTGTTAAATAGTATTATACCAAATGACTATGTAAAAAAACATATAAAGAACTATATAATCTAATACCAATATATCATAAAAGGATTCGGGAATGAGTATGGATTTGTGTAAAACCAAATCTATACTCATTATTTTTGTATAACAAAATGTTAGATTTGGGACAATATTCTTAAATAAATTAAAGAATTCAATTAAATATATGGCTTCCAAGGATAAAAAAGAATTTATGAAAGACTTGAAATATGTACACAAAGCACCGACTGATTTAAATATTCTTCACGATACCTCAGCTAACCATACATATTGCTCCGATTACATCTCCCAATACTTTTTATTGTCTTATAGTTTATGTTTAATATTTCCTGAATCCGCAGCTTATTTAATCTTATGGACTTATATTGTTTAATTTCAGCAAACATATTTTACCTATTCAATTTACCATCTGCTCTGATAAATTAACGCTTCTATTTCATCAGAGCATGGATTATTATGGGATCATTATGAAACTTCCCTAAATATAGCAAAACAGTTCGGCATGGATTCTGATACGGTGACTTTTGCAAGTGGCAGTGGTTTTGCGGATGCTCTTTCTGATTATGCACTGTCAGCACAGAAAAATGCACCCCTGATACTGGTAAACAATGTAGACGTGGCAAAGCAGAAAGAGTATACCGACTCCAGTAAATATACTAAAGAATTGGTTTATGGCGGAGCAGGAGTTATACCTGACAGTGCGGTTAGCTTATTGAGTAAGTCACAGTACACGAAATTGCAGTTTACCACCAGAAGTTACCAGCTTGACGTCAGTGCCAGCGGCTTTGACTACAATCCTGGATACAAATAATTATGGATCTATGTCAATAAAGTAGACACATTTTTTGAATTTTTGAACTGAATATATTTTAATTTTCAAATAGCCCTTAACTATTTTAATTCAATCCAAATATATATCAAGGATATACAGAGCAAGCCCATGGCTTGTCCTTGACATATATTTAGAGCGAATATATTTATCTTTAAAGCTGATTGAAAATTTAATTGCTGTAATTGATTCTTTTATCAGACAGCTGATTTCTTTCTTTCAATATCTTCACATTCCTGTGGAGTAATATATCCAATCCTGCTGTGTATTCTTTTTCTGTCGTACCAGCCTTCAATATATTCAAATATTGATATTTTTGCATCTTCGAGATCAATATATTTGTTCATCCTTGGTTCCTCTTTCTTAAGTGAAGCATGAAATGATTCCATCGGTGCATTGTCATAAGGGTATCCTTTTTTACTGTAAGAATGTTTTATACCCCTGCTTTTAATGCATCCATTTATATCAAGCAGTTTTAAAAGTTCTGGAATGCTGTTATTTCATTGCTTTTCTCGTCAGTTTTAACCTGGCCTATGACTATTCTATATTTGCTTGCCCAGGCACTAACTATATGGATTGGTGATTTTTCCTCACCAGAATTACGTGCCCCACATGCTGTTTTACCATCAATTGCTATGATGGATCCTTTTAGGCTTGCTGATATTTCTCCTATCCATTTCATGAAAGTATCCCGGAATTCTTTTGGATCAATCCATTCAAAAACTCTCTGTATGGTATCATGAGAAGGTATACCATAAGACAAAGAAAGATATTTCTTGAAAAATTCACTCCTGTCATTCACAAAATCTTCTATGGCAACCCAGCTATCGCAGTTTGCCAACGTACCAACTACAGATATAAATAATATATCTGTCAGCTTGTGCTTAATTTTTGCTTTCTGTCTCTGATCTGTTATAATCCCAAAATAATCTATCATTTTATTTTTTATCATAGCAGCATACCCCATATAAATTTATATGAATTATCATACTATAATAACTGACTTAAAGAAAGCCCTAAACCCTTAATTCCAGCCATGTTTACAATTTATTTACTCATGCGTTTGCCCTGACTTCACAACATTTCTCATTTTTTCGCTTTTAATTTAATCTAGAAAGTCTTTTAAATCTTTTAATTTAACATTATAGTCTTTAATCCAGGTCTTATAAGCTTCATCTTCCAAAAAATTAACCATTTTGGATATTTCCTGTGTTTCATTAAAATATTCCAGGGCAAGATAATACTCTTCTCTGTCGCTTTCAAATAAAACTACTGGCGGAAAGTCATTTCCCATAAGAAGATAATTGACCAGCATTCTGCCGGTCCTTCCATTTCCATCAGCAAATGGATGTATGGTCTCAAACCAGCAGTGAAAATATCCCACTACCACTAAAGCATTATCTTCATCTATTTTCACTTCATTGATTTCCTTAATCAGTGAATCAAGGTTTTCTTCCACCTCCTCAGGTGCTACCCCTACATCATGCAGACCTACTATATAATCGCCCTTTTTAAATTCTCCAGGTTTTTCGCCTTTACCCAGCAGTTTTTCTGAAAAACAGTCCTTCATTAATGAATAATGAACTTTTTTAATCAAATCAATTGATAGTTTTGAATTATATTTTTTACTTAATTCCAGGATGTTTTTACACAGCTCTCTATGGTTTTCTATTTCTACAAGTGTTTTCTTATCTCCCTTGAAATCTGTGACTTTTTCTCCTTTAAAAATAGTTTCAACATCCCTTAATCTGGTTTCATTATTTTCTATTTTATTGGATGCATACGTGAATTTAAGAAAAAATCTATCAAGTAAATCTTCACTTATACCTTTTCTCCAAATTTTAATACAATCCTTATAAGACATCTAAAAATCTCCTTATATAGAAAAATATATTTTCATTTAATTACATATATTATAGCATATCTATGGAGCAGATCATCTAATTATCTTTTACAGCCATAAATACTTTTACTGACCTTCTAAAATATATTGGACATTCACTCATATATTAGATATACTATAAAAAGTAAATTTTTTAAGTTATGTAATCAATATGGATATCAATTCGGAGGCACAGCGGTGAAAAAAAAGAATATCATATGTTTTATATCTATATTATTGAACATATTTTTCATATTTTCTGGTATATTTACAATTTATAAAAATCACAGAATTCAGGTTTTTCAGAGGGAGAATACAAATAAAAATTTTATAAAAAATGCTTACTATTTGGCAAAACAGAGCCAATTTGAAACTTTGAACATAAACGGTAGAGATATTGTATTTTTAGGAGACAGCCTTACAAACAGATCCCAGTGGGGGGAATTATTCAATAATCCCAATATAAAAAACAGAGGTATCGATGGAGACACTACGAGCGGTATTCTAAATAGATTAAACACAATTACCAGAGGGCATCCCCAAAAAATATTTTTGATGATAGGAATTAACGATCTTTTGCACAAGCAGGATCCAGCATACATATTAAGTAATTATAAAAAGATCTTAAACAAAATACGGACTGATTCTCCAGATACAATTATCTATATTGAAAGTATCCTGCCAAACAACAATATTAAATCCAACAAGGATGTAAGATTTTTAAACAATGAACTGCAAAAACTGAGCAGCAATAAAATTATATACATAGATCTATTTGATAGATTTGTAAAATATGATAAGCTGTCAGGTGAATATACTTATGATGGAACTCACTTAAACGGCCTGGGATATTTAATATGGAAACATGAAATAAACAAGTATGTTGACTAATGGTAAATCCCGCGTTAAATTTTGCTCAAGTTTATCTGTTCAAAAAACTTGGGGTGAATTATTATTTTAGTAATCTTATTCATAAATTGAGAAGAAAGCAGCATTACAATAAGCAGCGAGAGTATAATAATGGACACTTCACTTATAAGAGAATCTACATAATTAAAAAAATTGTATTTAACCAGTATTTTAATAATGAACCCGTGAAATCCATATACAGCTATGGTCCTGGAGCCTAATTTTGTAAAAAGCAGGTTTTTATCCGGAATTAAAATTAAAACAATAGTAGATATAGTTACAGCTATAAAATATGTAAATATACGCATTATATATTCAGGATAATTTAAGCTGTCTAACTGTGAATAGGAATAACTGCCATAGAACCATCTATAATCGATCTTATCGTTTAACAGATATATCAGCAGGAAAACAATTAGCAAGCCTAAAACAGCATATTTTTTTCTGATATATTTCCTCACAGTATCTATATGATATTCTTTGCAGAAGTAACCCATTAAAAAATATGGAAAAAAGGTTATAGTTCTCGATAAGCTCAAATAGTATCCAATATTATTATCGTATCCGCTTAATATGGAAATAACAAGCGTTATTATAACTGAATACTTTATTTTAGAAAAATAAGGCAGTATAAGACTCCATATAACAAGTGAAAGAAGATACCATGTAATCCAGTACGGATTGACAAAAGTGATTTTAAAATTTTCCTCTTTAAGCACATAGATATTGAATAGACAGTATAATAATTGAAAAATGATATAATACATAAGAATACCGGTGATTTTTGAAAAAAACTTTTTATCACTGCTGATATTCTTTGAAAAATAGCCTGAAATAAAAACAAATAGAGGCATATGAAAGGAATATATAAAATTATATATTAATTTTATATTAGGATTTGAACCAATCAATGGCTCAATGGTATGCCCAACTACTACTAAAGTGATTAGAAGAATTTTTAAATTGTCAAAATAACAGCTTCTGCATTTTGCTGAATTTATATTAAGCTCCATATCCATAAATAAACTCCGTTTCTACAAACTTTATTTATTTACTATATAGCTCTATTGTTACAATAAGGTGTTATATTGATTAATTAAGTTTAAATATTGTAAACATTTTTCGTTACAAATAAAAAAGAACGTTATTATGATTAAAAAGCTTTCTATGATATTTGGATTTTATCATAGAAAGCTTTTTCCCTCATCAGCTTTCGCCGGCCTTTAGCCATTGTGACCAGGTGGTATTGAAATCGTCCTTGTTCTCTTTCGTATACTCATAGAATTTTTTTATAAATTCAGATCTTTCCCCGGAAAAACTTTCAGGTTTATAGATGGGCTTTAAAAGATTCTTACCTCCCAGAAGCACCTGCCTTTCCATTATATCTTCAAGACTGACCTCCTTGGAATTTTTCATCATATCATACATGGCCATAAAAGTTGTAGTTCTTCCAATTCCGGCTTTGCAGTGGAAATGATACCAGGTATTCTTGGGCATATTTTTAACTACCTTTATAAAATAATCCACCATTTCATCTGCAGGTCTTTCATTGTCCGTAACAGGTATTCTAATGTAGGTCATGCCATTTTCTTCTACCAGTTCTTTCTCGCTTTGAACTTTAGCGGGAACTATTTCTTTCCCGTCAATATCAATTTCTTCATTCAACACAATACTCTTGAGTTTTTTACTTTCATCTTTCAAAACCTTTTCTCTACTCAGTCCCTTATTGGCTTTATTATTGTCTTCACCTACCCAGCTCACTGCCAGATCATTTATGAAGCCGTGGGATTCCTGTCTCAGGTCAACTACAGCTATGGGAGCATTACCTATCTGTTCTTTCATCATTTTTATGTTATTTCCTGTAAACTGTGCACTTCCCGAAGCATTTAACGTGGATAATCCTTTTAGATTTACATCTTTTTTATCCACATTATCCGTGGTTTTCCTGAACCTCTTAGGCATTTTAGCCTTTTTCTTGGAATCTATTTTGAGGTATGATTCACTATTTGTGGAATTAAAAACCTCCTGGGAATACACCCGTGGTATTTCTGCAATATTTGCAAATGACATAAAAAATACCGTAAAAATGAATGTACTTACCAATCTGGTAAATTTTTTCCTCATAAACATTTCGCCTCTCTTTCATGATTTTATCCATATATATCTTTTCAATTTTGTTCAAATAATATTACTTAAATTTAATTACAAAAAATATGCATACCATATTGAAATTGTGTAAAAAATAATATATATTTTAAAAGTTTAGGAGGATATTAAATGGCTAAAGCAGGGATGAGAAGACCAGATCCAAAACAGCCCCATGGAACTGAAAGCAATAGAAAAACCAAGTTCAAAAAAAACAGGGAAAAACCTATACCTGAAATCCAGGGCAAGGCCAAAACAGGAAAGAAAGATGCAGGATTGATATAGAGAGAGGTGATGAAAATGTCAAAGGACAGCCAGCCGGACAGTAAAAAGACCAGAATTAAAAAATCCAGGGGAAACACCCCTATTACGGAGGAAGCAAAAAATCATAATAGGAACAGCAAAAAACACTCCACAAAACATGGAGTATAACCAAACCTCAATTTTACTGGGAAACGGATACAGATTTGTGAGAAATCTATACCCGTTCCCGTCTTTGCAATAAAATTTTCTCAGCTGAAGTATTTTAGTGAATATCCTTTGTTCTGCACGATATACCAGTAACACTTCTATAGCACTCTTCACATGGAAATCCATTCAATATACAAACATCCATACTGCATTTTTTAGTTTTTTTAATATATTCTGTTCCCCACTTTATAATTTCAATCATTACAGGAATAAAGCTTCTGCCGATTTCCGTTAAAGAATATTCTACTCTAGGCGGCACTTCTCTATATACCTTTCTATTTACAAGTTTGTCACGTTCAAGTTCTCTTAACTGCTGCGTGAGTACTCCCCTGGAAATAGTGGTCATCAACTTTTGAAGCTGATTAAAACGCATTGTCTTATTATGAAGAGCCCATAAAATCGGCAGTTTCCATTTTCCCATTAATACATTTTGAGTCGAAGATACAGGACAAAATTTAATTTTATCATTCAATTCAAATCCTTGTCCTTTCATAATAGTCTATATTATATGACTATGTAATATAAATATGCGTACTTGTAATATTAAACATATGATTATATTATATTTATAATAAATAAAAAATCAAGGAGGAAAATTAAATGGACGAGATAATAAAACTTTTTAAAGAAAATGGATTTGGATTCCTGGCAACTGTGGATAATGGAAAACCCAGAGTAAGGCCCTTTGGATTTATGACCTGGGATGAAGGTAAGCTCTATTTCTGTACTAACAGCACAAAGAAAGTTTATAAACAACTAGTCGAATCACCGTATATTGAATACAGCACCACATCAAAGGATATGATCACAGGAAGAATAAGTGGAAAAGTTATATTTTCCGATGATAAGGACAAAAAAGAATTGGTATTAAATTCGTCAGAACTGGTAAAAAAATTATACAAATCTTCAGATAATCCTATTTTTAAAATATTCTATATTGAACACGGTACAGCAACAGTTTCAGATTTAACAGGAGAAAATTCTAAAGAAATAAAATTTTAATTCTACATAAGAGGGTATTACTAAAATCTGTGTAAAATGGGGATTATATCTAAAAGATAAGCATAGATGTCTACCACTGATGTGATAGATACCTATGCTTATTTTATACCTAATAAAAATAATGACATCCTGAACCCAACATGCTCATAACTTTAATTATACTAATATAATCTTCTGTATATGTTTATTATATCCTCTCTTGATAGGGGTTCATAATTATTTATCAGCAATCTTTGTTGTCCTTCAATTACTTGATCTGTAAAAATTTCAATTTCCTCTTTCTTCATTCCATACTCCCTCAATTTTTTCCTTGGAAGAAGTTTATCCAAAAGTCCTGACAGGCTGTCATATACATTGTTTCCATCACATCCCAATATGTTAATAAGCATTTTATTTATATTTCTTATATTACCATCAGGATTCTTTTTATAATAGGTTTTAAATATTTCTGTAAAAAATAAATAATTTGCTTCTCCATGAGGCACATGATAGTTACCTCCAATAGGATATGAAAGAGCATGAACAGCACCACACCCTGCATTTCCAAAAGCTATGCCCGCATAATTACTTCCCAGTACAAAATCATCAATTATTTCAGTCCTATAACTTTCTCCTCTGTCAACTATCTTAATATATCCATTCAAAATTAATTCTATTGCCTTTACACTAAACATTTTAGTATATGAGTTGGCTTTTGGTGACACATAGGATTCTGTCGCATGTATTAATGCATCAACAGAACTCGTCACAAAAAATTTATATGGCAGCCCCTTCACCATTTCAGGCACAAGTACTGCATGGCTGGCATATAGTTCATCAGAAGCTATACCTTTCTTTGTATGTTTGCTCTTAAGTTCAGCAACAGATACATTGGTAACTTCAGAGCCCGTGCCGCAAGTAGTAGGTACAATAATTAATTCTTTATCTTTTACCAAAGGAGCTTTCCCATCAAATAAATCCAGGGAATCATCGGTATATTTAAGACTAAGTATCTTAGATATATCTATTACAGTTCCTCCACCAACAGCAATAATTCTATTGTATTTTTTGTCTCCTATGTCTTTAATTATAGCATTTATCATTTCATCGGAGGGTTCACCAGCACCATATTTTTCTTGAAATATGCTGTCTGCACCCTCATCATATTTTTCTAAAAAAGGCTTGTATAAAAATTCATTTGTTACTATGCAGTCCCCTTTACCAATATGAAAAGATTTCATAAATTCTTCCGCTGTATCAAATTTATAAATATCAGGTACTAATCTAAACATTTTTAACACTTCTCCTTATCTATTTATTTTAAAACTCTGTAATAAGTTTTTTATTTATATAAAATTTTTAAACTATATCTTATTACTAAAATAGAGCCGCATTTTCCTTTAGCTTGTCTGGAGGAAGCCTATACACAGTCATGGTATCAACAGCCACGGCTCCCCTATCTTTATAAAATTTAATAGATGGAGTATTCCAATTTAGGCATCCCCACTCCAATCTCCTGCAGTCTGATTCAATTGCAAATCTAGACATAAAAGACATCATAATTTTTCCCAATCCCTTAAATCTCATAGTCTCATCAACATAGAATCCGTCTATATAAATACCTGCCTGCCCTATGAAGGCTGAAGAGTTACGGCAAAAATAGATAAATGCTACAGTTTTTCCATCATAATCTCCAAAAATCGCTCCGCCTTTTTTATCTGACAATAATTTATAAATATCTTCTTCAGTAGCTGTAATCTTATCAGACATTTTCTGATACGCACCGAGCTTTCTCATAAACTCCAAAACCATTTCAGCTTCCCCTGGTACTGCAAATCTAATTGTAAATCTTG
This sequence comes from Clostridium sp. MT-14, assembly GCF_042436595.1. Lineage (NCBI taxonomy): Bacteria > Bacillati > Bacillota > Clostridia > Eubacteriales > Clostridiaceae > Clostridium > Clostridium sp. MT-14. The sequence continues at coordinate 1,928 of NZ_JBHMIY010000026.1, read as the reverse complement.
GATTTTTTGTTTTTATGACTTCCATCTTTCAAATCCCTTCCCTAATCGATTAATACTTCCATCCTATAAACCTATTCCATTATTTCAGGTGGCAATTCTCTGAAAAACTTTGTCTTAATGGCTAAATAAGCCAGCCCCAATATTATCCAGCTAAAACCAACTATTTTGGATGGCGTATCCACCTTTGCCCAAATGAAAAAACATATAAGCGCTCCACAAAGAGGTGCAATCAGATATTTTATAATATCCATACCCTTTTTCTTATTATCTCTAATAAAATATTGAGCCACAACCGACAAATTAACAAAAACAAACGCAAGCAGCGAACCAAAGTTTACTGTTGCCGTAACATTTTCCAATGAAATAACTATTGCTATTAAGCCAAGCAACCCCATTATTAAAATACTGTACATAGGCGTTTTATATTTGGGGTGTACTTTCCCAAATATCCTATGTGGCAATATTCCATTTTTACCCATACCATAAAGTATTCTTGCGCCTGAGGCAACTCCCGTTAATGATGATATAAAAAGTCCTGCACCAAAAGTAGCAGTGAAAAAAATCTTCATTCCCATGGAGTGGGTGACCCTAGTTATTAATTCAACTGCTGCAGAATCTTTATTAGCTATTTCAAAAAATGCATTCGGCCAGGCAAGCTGCAGAAAATACATTGCAATTATAAAACCACATCCTGCACCAACACATGCTATTATGATAGCCTTGCCAACATTTTTTTCAGGATTAATTGCCTCTTCACTTAAAGTGGCAATAGCATCAAATCCGAGGAAAGAAAGTGCCAACATAGATGCGCCGGATAATATAGCAGGCATGCCAACACCTGGTTTAAAAAATTCTGTAGGATTGAAATAAGCTTTAGAATCCACCAGTGTACCAGTTCCTCCTCCCCTTAAAATATATTTGATTACCATAATGAAAAATACAGCCAAAAACACTAACTGAAGCAATACAAGAACGGTATCTACAATTGTAGCAAGTTTTATACCCCGGTAATTCACCCATGTAACAACAATTATTGCGGCTACAATAAATACTGATGCAGGAATCTGAGGTATCAAGTTTGAAAAATAAATTCCCATTACAACATAATTCAGCATCGGCAAAACCATATATGCAAGCAAAAGCACCCATCCTCCAAAAAATCCAACATAGGGATTCATGGATTTAGATACATATGTGTAAGCTGATCCTGCCATAGGATATTTTTTAACCATTTTTGAATAACTAAATGCCGTAAAAGCCATCCCTATTGTAGCAATTGTATAAGTGAACGATACCATTCCATGCGTTCTTGTGGTTGCAATACCATAGGTAGTAAAAATCGTCATGGGTATAATCATTGCTATTCCATAAAATACTAAAGATCTTAAAGGTAATATTCTCTTTAACTCATTAGTGGGTTCCTTTAATTTTATACCTTCATCGCTCATAACTTGGTACTCCTTTCAAATCTTTTATTGGAACTCTTATTTTAATTTCATAAATTTTCAATGCATTCACAATATTATTTAAAGCAACCTCTATGCCAAATTTTGAAAAATTATCTATCCCAACACTATCACCGCTAATACTGCCAATTTCTTAATAGTCTTCTAATTTTGTACATCTTAGTCCATCTAATACCTGACTTATTGATTTTGTCCTGTGTCCTTATTCAAATTTGAATACTCTTTTATCATGTATTATTACAATTTCACACTTGACGTTCTATTCATTTATAACTTTTTCTATTCATTTATGAATAGGTGTAACATAAACTAGAGTAATTGTATGTTACATATATAAGAAAGAAACAAATTCAATAAATTTGAATCTGTTTCTTTTTAATCATTCATAAACTGTTTAATTTCAAATCTCTGAAAAGCTAATTAGTATATTCCCTGTGCATACATTGCATCTGCCACTTTTAC
>NZ_JBHMIY010000025.1:0-58512 GCF_042436595.1 Clostridium sp. MT-14 | reverse complement strand
GAGTGACTGGGAAAGCCTAGGTGGAAACTTGACCTCGGCACCTGCCGCTGTTTCCTGGGGAAACAACAGAATTGACGTATTTGCACGTGGACAAGGTAATCGATTGTATCATCTGTGGTGGAATGGCTCTCGTTGGAGTTCATGGGAAGATCTTGGCGGAAGATTAACTTCCGGCCCGGCTGTCTCTTCCAGAGGGACAAATAGACTTGAGGTCTTTGCAAGAGGCTTAAATAACCAGTTGATTACTAGATCATGGAATGGATCCAGGTGGAGTGATTGGCGCAGCTTGGGTGGAAACATAACTTCCGAACCTGCTGCGGTATCTTGGGGGCCAAATAGAACAGATGTATTTGCTAGAGGAAGAAATAATGCCATGTGGCATATATACAGAAACTAAATTCAAAAGTTGAAGAGTTCAAATACCAAATAGTGGAAATACGATATTTGAACTCTACTATTTTCAATATAATCTATGCAGTTGCATATAGTAAGTTATTTGTATAATATAATAAATTAAGTATTATATTCTTTATATTTCCAGGGAAATTTTGAAAAATTACTGTACGATATTTTCTGTGTAGGATGTATATAAAAAATAATATGTTGAAATAAAAATGTACCTGTATATAAAATTCAGGTACATTTTACAAATATTTCATTTCTAATTTCTATCCGAACACTCCCATTTGCTAACACTTCCGAAATTAGCAAACTTAAGAATCACTTTATTTATAAACAAGTTTTATGGTGAGATTTCTACATATTGATTTTGCAGCAGCTTTATTGTTAGGAGCAGTACCACTTTTTCAGTAATTTTATGGGAATCCTTATTTAAAGACGATTTGCGATCTTGGTTTTTTGGATGTTCAAGAATATCAGTTTCAACAATTTCTGAATTTATCAATTGACAAAATACACTTTCATTAAAAGGTTGAATTAATTTAAAATTTTGTTCATGGGCATTTTGAGCTATACTATCTTTTTCGGAAATACCACAGATTTTAACATCAGTTTCTGATATATCTATTTTATTTTGAGAAGGAGTAGGTGTAAATTTAGGGGGAGTTTTAAGGGGGATTTTAGTGGCGCACTTAAATGGTATTTTAGCGGAAGAATATTTTAAAATTTCTCCTTTAACCTGTTCTTTCGAAATATATTCAATATTTTTTTTAATAAAACCATCTATGAATACTATTCCCGTATTATATTTGTGGCTTTCAAAGCTAGGTGTAAATTTAAACTGATTTAAATATACGTTTTTTCCTATGTCCTTAATTTCTGATACAGTATCTTGCAGCTTAAGGGAAGATTGAACAGTAATAATTACTTTGCATTCTGCTAGTACTACTGGAACTTTTATCGTCACTGGTCCTTTAATTGCCTTGGAAATATAAGGAATGTTTTCGCAAAGAGGTAGCATTTCTGAAGTAACGGTCGTTTCGCAATTTTCGACAGCAATTTTATTTTTATTTGAGGGTATAATTTGCTCAGTATTAACATTTTCTAATAAGATATGATTTTCATTGCACTGTTGATTATGATTTAAATCAGATTCAAGAAGATTTGGCGTATGAACAGAATTATCTTCTATATATTTTTTGTTTTGATTGTTGTAATAATTTCTATTAGGTTCAATGTATTCTACGATTTTATCATTCTCAAATACTAAAAATTTTTTGTAATAGTGGTTCCACAAATAATTTTTTCCACTATAATGTTTTTTATCATGTCTTTCTCTATATCTGTGGCTATTGTGCTCACGGTGTTTTTTATCATTTTTTATATTATGTTCATTATCTAAGATCACTTCATAATCTTTATTCTGATGCTTTTTATGATGCCTGTCATGGTCTTTTCTTTTATGATGTCTCTTATGATGTTTCCTGTTAAGCTCATTGTCATAATAATTTTTTCCAGGATGATTTTTATCATATTCAGTTGAAGAATATTTTATCTCCATAATTCATTCCCCTTTTAATAGTATTGTAAATTAAGGTGTTTGAAAGGTACAATTATTTTAGATCATTTTATCACTGTTTTTTATATTCTAAAAAATAGATCCAAAACTTTTTTTAGATAAGCTTTGGATCTTCAGTATATAAGTTAGACAATATAATATTTAGAAAGATATTAATATTACTAAATTTCTACTTCTAACAATCTTTTTCTTTAGGCCATGGATCATGAGGGTCAACTGGATCACACGGAGTGCATTCAGAGACAGAAGTATCATATTTTTGAGATGAATTTTCAAAAGTCTTCTTAGGTTCTCCCAGTGAATCGATTCTTACCTGTTGTTTTTGCAGTACTTTTAATGTCAGATCTATCACTATTTTTTCGGTGAATGTACGGAACTCCTGCTCCATAGGACTTCCATAGAGTTTACCGTTTACTGGAACTGGACATTTATGAATGTCAACTTCAGTAATACATGATTTTACTAATTCACAGAAAGGTTTTTCATTAAATATTTCCGTAGTAGTGAAATTTTGATCACAAGGATTACGTCCAATTATAGGATCTGCACAAACGTCACAGCTTTTGAGGCTATCTGTAAAGTATTGCAGCTCTTGTGAATTAGGGTTACTGCGGAAGAAAGGTTTTCTAATGAATTTAACCCTAGTAGTACAATTAAAAGGTACCTTAACTGTGCAGTGTCTTATATCGCCGCATATATTTTTTTTGTCACTGCTTATACATTTTTCTGTTGCATACTCAATATTTTTTCTTACGAAACCTGATATATATAATATACCGGTATCGGATTTCTTATCTTGAGAGAAAGGAATAAGGCGGCATTGAGTTAAATATACATTCTTCTTAATACGTTTTATTTCTATTGCTTCTTTGTCTAATGTTATAGTAGCTTCAACTGGAATAGTTATATTTGTCTCTGCTAGTATAACTGGAATTTTAACAAATGTGTCTCCATATGGAATCACATCTGGTTTTACACGAATTTGATCACACATACCTTCAGTTTTAGCCGTAACAATTGCACAAGATTTATCATTGTTTTGATTATAAGCTAAATTATTAGAGGTATTGTCTGTATAAACTTCATTTTTTTGACCTGATTCATATACATCACTCATAAATAATGTTATCCTCCTTTTTATCTAAGAAAATATGATTAGTAAATGTTGACTGTATCAGATTCTAATATATACTATTCATATTTATAGTTTTTGTTACAGGAAGAATATCCATATTTAATATTCATATGTTTCCCAGGCACACTTTGTTGAGATATTTTTTAGCAATTTCTTTTGCTTTTAACATGAATTTTATATCCGTAGGGGGATTACTCAGTTTATATCGTGGAAAATACCTGGTTAGGTGAAGAGGAATATTTTTATCTATACTGCTTAGAAATTTTGCTATGGATTCTACATCATCCATATTGTCGTTTTCACCAGTTACTAATAGATTGGTTATTTCCACATGACAGATTTTAGATGAAATTTTTATTGTATCCAATACTGGCTTTAGGTTTCCACCACAGATATTGCTGTAATATTTATTGCTGTAACTTTTTAAATCGATGTTCATGGCGTCTACATAATGAATAAGTTCACTTAAAGGTTTTTCATTTATATACCCGTTGGTTACGAGAACTACAGAAGAAGATTTATCTGCTTCTTTTAAAAGCTTTGCACATTCATATACATATTCATACCATATGGTGGGTTCATTATAAGTAAAAGCAATGCCTATATTATTTTTGGTGGTCAATATTGCTTTTACCAATTGCTCCGGGGGAAGAAAATGGCTTTTTGCTTTGAACTGGGAAATACTATAATTCTGGCAGAAGCTGCAGGTAAAATTGCATCCGAAGCTTCCTGCAGATAATATACAAGTTGAGGGTTTGAAATAGTATAGGGGTTTTTTCTCTATAGGATCTAAAGCAATAGAAGTTATTTCTCCATAGTTGATAGTGAAAAGTTTTCCTTTCTCATTAGTTCTTACTTTACACCTTCCAAAATTGTTTTCACCTATAATGCAGTTGTGAGGACATAGGCAGCAGTGAATTCTATTGTCGTTTAATTTTTCATAAAATTTAGCTTCCATTTTCATAAATATCACCCTATTCTATATGTCTTACTACTTTAAATCTTTCTATAGTATATTTTTCATGAGGATTTATATTTCCCTTTTTCAAAGCAATGGACAATTGTTTATCTACAGTATCTACACCTTCTAAGTCTGGAAGTAGAACACCAGTCTTTCCCTTGCTTTCTACGATAACTCCGTATTTTTTAGGGCTTAGGTCTTTTTTAGTACAAATTTCAGGTGTTGTGAGCACATCTACGGAAAAGATTATATCTGTAAGCTCTGATTTATTTACTTGAATGAATCTTGGATCGTTGATACCGGCTTCTATAGAATTTCTTATGATTTCCTCTGCCACTGAATTGGCGGTAGGGAGTAAAGTACCTATGCAGCCCCTTAACTCCCCGTATTTTTTTAATGAGACAAATACGGCTCTTTTACTGTTTTTCATCTCGTGAGTTACGTAATCGGGAAGTTTAGATATAGGTTTCCCGGTTGTTAAGTAATTTGTCAAGTTTTCTCTGGCCAGACGGACATATGGATCCATGGAGTTTAATTTTTCTTCATATCTGTGTTTCCTGTTTTTTTCTAAGATTTCAAGTATGGAAGTGCCCTTTGAAGTAACATCAAATTTCATAACGCCGTATCCTACACCGAAGGGTCCTTCATAGCTTAAAAGATTGCCTTTGAATTTCTTACCGTCAAAGGCTCCAAGGAGAATGAGCACAGAACGTCTTGCACATTCTCCGGCATCCTGTATTACACTTTTATCTATGCTGAAAGTATCCTCTACGCTTCCCTTTTTGAGGTCATTTAAAAATTCTCTGTCGAATTTTTCACCATTTGGACTATAACTATAAGGTCCTTCTTCTTTGAGTCTGTGAGACAGATCTCCACTTGCAATAAATACTGCGTTTCTACCTAGTTCATCTACAGATTTGCTTATTATCATGCCAAATTTGTAGAGCTCTATATCATCTATTGGTGCATAAGTTATATGAACGAGTCTATAATTTGTATAGTTTTTATTTACAAAATAAAGTGGAACAATAGCTCCATGATCTAAGACTGTAGATCTGTGGTATCTAGACAACAATGAGTTATCAGCCATTACAACGGGAATTTTTTGTGATATTGAAGTCTGATATATTTTATCTGTGAGTTCTTTATCGATAGAGAGTTTCATGGATACACTACCTGCACCAAAGTCTTTAAAACTGCCGCTTACACTGTCACAAAAGGTAAGTGCTACAGCATCCCTGAACATGGTGCCATGTGGTGTAATTACTATTATGGTATCAGGAGATTTTTTTGCAATATCCTTTGATACTTCGTTTAAACTGTTTATGGTATCAGCTATTTTATTTTCCTCACCCCTGCCTACTTCGGGAATTATTATGGGAGGGTGGGGGGACAAGTAAAAACCATTTATACTCAACAAAATCACCTCGAAAATAATTTATCTGATTAATAGAGTTTTTATAATAATAATACTCTTTTTTACTAAATAGTTATAGGTATAAAAGTAATTTTTTAAAAGAATACAATATGTATAAATAAATATAGTAGAATTAGTCACTATGTAAGATGAATTTACGGAATACATGTGCTATTCTATGGTTAATGTAAATGTTTAATTAAAGGGAGGCAGAGTAAATGGAAATTATAGGGGAATTAATAAATACCAGCAGAAAACTGATATCTGAAGCTGTGAAAAAGAAAGATGGACAGTATATAAGGTATATTGCAAAACTTCAACAGGAGAGTGGAGCTACATATATTGACGTGAACTGCGGCACGTTTATGCAGGCTGAGGTTGAAATTATGAAATGGCTAGTAGACAATGTGCTTAAAGGGTGCAGCTTGCCTCTTTGTATAGATAGTCCAAACCCTCTTGCTTTAGATGCTGGACTTGGAAAGTCACAAAATGGAAGGCCTATGATAAATTCTATAACAGGTGAGGATGAAAGATGGAGTGCGGTACTTCCGCTGATAAAAAAATACAATTCCAAAATCATAGCTCTTTGTATTGATAATACCGGAATGCCAAAAACACAAGAAGATAGACTTAGAATTGCAGAATACCTTGTTAGCAGGCTTACAGATGAGGGAATTGACATTCATGACATATATATAGATCCTCTTATAAAACCTATAAGTGCAGGAGAAAAGCATGGAGTAGAAGTACTTGATGCCATAGAGGAAATTATGGCAAAATACCCTGGAATACACACTGTCTGCGGGCTTACAAACATATCTTACAGCCTTCCTGCAAGAAAATTACTGAATAGGACATTTATGATACAGACCATGGCAAGGGGAATGGATTCCTATATTTTGGATCCGACAGATAATGAAATGAGAGCCTCGCTTATGGCATCTCAGACATTGATGGGCCAGGACAGGTTTTCAAGGAAATTTATCAAAGGTTTTCGCGATGGCATATATAAATAATAAATTTGGATTTGTGTTTTTAGTCTGAAAAAAGGAGGCAAAATAAAGTGAATTTAATTATTTTTGGAGGATTTCTCGGTTCAGGAAAAACAAGTTTAATATTGTCTCTGTCACATTTCCTGCTGGAAAACAAAAATTCAGTTAAATCAAACGTGGTGATTATTGAGAATGAGATTGGAGAAATTGGAGTTGATGATAAGGTTCTTGAATACAGTGGCTTAAGTGTCAGAGAATTATTTTCAGGATGTATATGCTGCCAGCTTTCTTCAGATCTTATAATTACATTAAATGATATTCATGAAAAAATAGATCCTGAATGGGTAATTATTGAAACCACGGGATTGGCTTATCCTGGTAGAATATTGAGTACATTGAAGGAGTATGGAAAAAACATAGATAGTATAAAAATTGTAACAGTAGTAGATGGAGAGCGTTTTAAGGAGCTCATTGCTGTAACGCCTGTACTTATAACTAATCAAATAGCAGATGGGGATATAATACTTATAAACAAAATGGATTTAGTTAAAGAAAAAGAATTAGAACAAATAAAAAATCATGTGAAAAAGCTTAATCCAACAGCTGGTTTGCATATGTTGTCTGCAAATACAAGTACAGATAAAGATATATGGAAAGAGGTGACTGGAAAATATGAATGATATCCATAGAGATCATTTCCATGGAATTTTTTATGGAAGGTTTAAGGAGACACCTGCAGTATTTTCCTATTCCAATTCTTTTGAGTTCAAAAATGAACTTACAGGAGATGAAATCAGAGATAGTATTTTAGAATTTATGAATAATGTTAAAAAATGGGTACAGAAGAATAAATATTTTATAGGACATTTGAAGGTTTTTGCAAAGAGTGAAAATAATTTTAATATCTGGATTGCGACTACTGGTAAAAAAATTAATGTAAAAGAATTATCAGGACAAGATGAAAGCAATATTAAGCATATTGACTTAAATATTACACTGATTGTTTTTGGAACTGATGAGGAAAGTTTAAAGTCAGAGGCCTTAAAAAATCTGAATAAAAGTTTATCCATTGATTCAGAGGAGAGAAATGTATGAGATCTAAATTTCAATCTTTGGTAAAAGAAGCAATTGAATTAAAGGCTGATCATGCAGCGATGATAGATGTATCACAGATTAAATTTTATGAGGATGCCAGAAAGGCATGTGAAAAAAATGTCTGCGGCAATTACAACACCAACTGGATGGGACCACCAGCTGTAGGTCCAATTGATGAATTGATAGCTAAAGCTAAAGGATATAATGAGGGACTTCTAATACAGACAGTACATCAACTGTCAGGTACCTTTGACCTAAAGGGAATGAAGGCTTCAGCTCAAATTCATGAGGAAATATTTAGAAAAATTCTTTCTCACGTGAGGGCTAAATACAAGTTTAAAGAGATATTGCCTTTAAGTGCTGGATGCTGCAGGCTCTGCAAGGTATGTACCTATGTTGAAGGAACTGAGTGCAGATTTCCAGACAGGGCGCTTTCGTCCTTGGAGGCCTATGGAATTGATGTAATAGCTCTTGAAAAAAGCTGCGGGATTCCATATTATAACGGGTTGAATACAATTTCTTATGCAGGGTTAATACTTTTCAATGAAGGTTAATGTTTTAAGTTATATTATTTAATTTATGATAAAAAAGTTAACATCAAGATTTTTATGTTTATTAAAGGGAGGATATGTTATGAGTAAAAAGTTAGTTGATGCAATGGCAAATCTAGATGAAGACATGGTGCTTTCGGAAGTAAAAAGATTGAAGGAAGTTGGAACTGCTCCACTTGAAATCATAGGTTATTTACAGGAAGGTATGTCAATTGTGGGGAAGAAATTTGAGGAAAAGGAGTATTTCCTTTCAGAGCTCATTATGTCTGCAGAAGTGTTTAATGAAGCTTCACAGCTAATCGGCGGGTTGGATCAATCCACTGATTCAAAATATGGCAAATTTGTAATAGGAACGATATACGATGATATCCATGACATAGGAAAAAATATTGTATCTACTGTGATGAGAAGCAATGGGTTTGAAGTCATAGATCTGGGGGTTGATGTACCTACTTCAAAATACATTGAAGCCATAAAAAAGTATAAACCTAAGGTTATAGGAATATCCTGTCTTTTAACTACCTGTTTTAACAATATAAGAGAGTGTATAAAAACTATAGAAGATGCAGGACTTCGAAAGGACTTGAAAATATTGATAGGTGGAGGGCCTGTAGATGAAGCCACAGGTAAGTATGCAAATGCAGATATGGTATGTAAGGATGCCCAGCAAACTGTAGACTTTTGTAAAGAAATTATGGGAGGTGCAGCAAAATGAAAAGCAACCAGGAATTATATAATGAACGGCTGAATAGATTAAAAAAAGCATTAGCACTTGAAAAAACGGATAGAACACCCGTTATATTAATGATGGATGGATTTTGTGCCAAACATATGGGAGTTAAAATGTCTGAGTTTTGCAAGAGCATTAAAATATCCAACAAAGTGATATTGAATTCATTGAAAGCTTTTGGAGAGGTAGATGGAGTAAACTCTTCTTATGCTGCAGGTCCTATATTTCCTTTGGTGTTTATGTCAAAAGTAAGACTTCCAGGCCGTGAGCTGCCGGATGATATGCTGTGGCAGTTGGATGAAGCCGAAATGATGACTGTAAAAGATTATGATGTTATTTTAAATAAAGGATGGAATGATTTCAAACAAGATTATCTTAAAAACAGATTACAAGTCGATGTGGATGGTATTACAAGTGATTTGCTTTATGCATCTCAGGCAGATAAAAATATTGAAGATTCCGGTTATGTAGTATACAGTCCCTTTGTAACATTAACTGCTAATGAAGCTCTGGGTGGGGGACGTTCACTTTCAAAATTCATGATGGATTTATATAGAATGCCGGATAAAGTGGAAGCTGTTTTACAAGTTATCCAGAAGGAAAACATGGATGAATTGAGGAAACAGATGAGAGCTGTCAAGCCTACTGTGGTGTTTTTATCCCCTGCAAGAGGAGCCAGCGAATTCTTTTCACCTAAATTATGGGAACGTTTTGTATGGAAATATATTAAAGGTGCAGCAGATATAATCATAGAAGAAGGTGCAGTGTGTGATATTCATTGCGATGGGAACTGGGAAAGAGATTTGGATTATTTCAAGGATTTTCCCAAGGGTAAAATTGTATTTGAAACAGATGGTGTAACTGATATTTATAAGATAAAAGATAAATTGGGAAATCGTGAGTGCATCAAGGGAGATGTGCCGGCAGGGAAACTTGTTCTTGGAACTTCTGATGAAGTATACGATTATGCCTCCAGGCTTGTCAAGGACATGGGAGATGGGTTTATATTATCTAGTGGATGCTCTATACCTCCTAATGCAAAGCCTGAAAATGTAAAAGCCATGATTTCTGCAGCAACTGGAAAGTAAGTGGATTCTTGAGTCGATATAAAAATTGATCATGGGAAAGCATTTCTTATAAGCAAACTCCATTTGAACCTGAGAATCACTTGATTGAAGTTCAAAGCTCAAATGTAATATTTAACTAATTATCTGGAATTAGAATTGTTTGGGCTTTGAACTTTGTTGATTCTTTTTTTAAAACTGCATTCCACGGGCAAATTCCAGATTGAAATGCTTTTGTGCCCCCAGTTCAATATAGGTTACTTTATTTGCAATTCTATCTGCCCGTTCAAATTCACTTTGTGATAAGAGGACAAGTTTTGCACCGCTGCCGGCGGCATTTCCCACTAGTTTGATTTTAGATTCCAGTTCTTTGGGAATCAGGCCTATTGTGCAGGCACTGTGTGGATTCATATAATTACCAAAAGCACCGGCAAGAAGAACCTCTTTAATGTCATCTAGATTTATTTCAAGTTTTTCCACAAGTATTTTAATACCCGCCGAAATGGCTCCCTTTGCCAATTGAATTGAAGTGATGTCATTTTGTGTAATTAGTATAGGATTTCCATTAACTGTTTCAGATGCAGGTACCATTAAAAAGGCATTGGTACCATTATAAGTTATTATGCGATTACTATAGTTTTTTGCTGCAGGGTTTGTGAGTTTGTCCGGTGATAATAATTTACCTCTTTTATTTATAAGACCAGTTTTAACAAATCCTGCAATAATATCTAAAAGGCCGGAGCCGCATATGCCTCTTGGTTTTTCATTGCCGATGACTGTATAAGTCATTGATTCACCAAAACATACATGATCTATAGCCCCATTAGCTCCTCTCATTCCACTGCTTATTTGGGCTCCCTCAAAAGCAGGACCTGCTGCAGTAGAACAGGACACGAGTTTTTTAGAAGAACCTAGTACCATTTCACCGTTGGTTCCTATGTCAACGGCTAATTTTATATCTTTGCTTTTATCCATATCTGTAGCTAAAATTACAGCTACTGTATCAGCTCCTACAAACCCGGCAATAGTAGGCAGTGCAAATACTCTTCCATTAGGGTTTATGTTTAATTTTAATTCTAATGCACTTAATTTTACACTTTCATTTACTACAGGAACATAGGGAACAGCTGCTATATACCGTGGAGTTAAACCCAGAAAAAGATGATGCATGCAGGTATTTCCCACTACAGTTGAGACGTATATATCATCTTTTTTTACGTTTGATTTTTGTGATACATTATCTATTAGTTCATTTAGCAATTTTACAATAGTAGACTGGAGTGATTCTAAACCGTTGTTATTTTGATTGGCATAGTTTGTACGAGAAATTACATCTGCGCCAAATTTAATTTGGGGGTTGAGTGAAGATGAAACAGCGAGCTCCTTTCCACTGTATAAATCCATTAGATATCCAACTACGGTTGTAGTTCCAATGTCAAAGGCTATACCAAACATTTTATGGCAGGTATCACCCTCTTCTATTCCCAGGATTTCATCTTTACCGATTACCACAGTTACTTTATTGCATGCCTCACGGAGCTTGTCAGGCAATTGGCGCAGAGTTGAAATCCCAATTTTTAGATTCTTATATTCAGAATTTTTTAAAGTGAGTTTTTCTCTTAAACGATTCAAGTCGGATTTTTGGTTTTCTAGAGAAGGAGCGTCTAGCTGAATGAAATCTTTTTTTAAAAGAGGAAGTAGGTCGGATTTTTTTTCAACAGATGACTGTAGTATGTTATAATCTGTATTTTTTCTCATGTTCAATTCTACAATCATATTGTCGTGGATTTCTGTTAGACAAGCTAGATGTATATTTTTTAAGATTTCATTTTTACTGAGATGTTCCAATTCTTTTTTAAGTGTTTCAATTTTGGGACTTAGAACTTTGACAGCACATTTACCACATTTTCCTATTCCGCCGCAGGGAAAATCAAAATCCAATCCTGATTTTACAATTGCGTCCTTAAGAGTGCTTCCTTCAGGAATGGAGATTTTTTGATTTATAGGTTTAAAAGTAATTACGTAATTATTCATGAATAACACCTCCATAAATATCCATATATTTAAAAATCATAAAAGTTAGGGTGAGGCTCAAAATTGTAGTAGTGTCATTTAGGTCTATGTTCATTATCTGCTGAATTCTTTTCAAGCGATGAGACAGAGTACTTCTGCAGATGTTTAAATTACTGGCTGTTTTCAATTGGTTTTTTTCATTTAATAGATATGTGTAAAGGCAGTGAAGATAGTTTGTATTATTGATCTTGTCGTATTTTATCAGTGCAAATATTGAGGCATGACAGAACTTTTTTAAATCCTCCTGCCGGGAACAGATCTCTAATAGATGGTATATTGCTAGATCTTCATAGTAAAAGAGAAATTTATCTTTTATAAGCCTTATTCCAAGTTCAATGGACTTTACTGACTGTTCATAGTAATTTTTTATATCAGCTATGTTATGGAAACAGCGGCTTAGTCCGCCATAGATATTATTGCTTTTAAAAAAAGTTATTAATCTTGAAAAAGTGTGTTCAATATTGAAGATTTTATCTTTACGATTTATGAGTGCAACAATAAAATCATTATATATAATTATTTTAGATCCGGGGAGCATATATTCAATTGTGTCCATTACCTGGTGTAGTGAAGTGTGAACAAACTTATTCTGGGGAACAAATATTACAAGTACATACAGGTTATAATAGAAGTTTAAATCTAAGAAATTTAATCTATCTTCTATTGTTTTTTTATTGTTTTCACTGCCATCGAGCAGATCTATTATAAAATTTTCATATCTAAACCCCTTTGCATTTTGAAAAAACCTGTTTTTTTGCATTTCGGAAGATATTATTCTGCATAAGAGTATAATTAGGTCCATGTCGTTTCTGGAAAAAGGCTTTTCATATTCCAAAGATGTAAGATAAGCCACCACTGTGTTGTTGATCTTTATATTTGATATTATTCTTGGAATTCTAAATTTATCCTTATTCATGAATACAGGAGAATTATTTTTGTGAATTATTTCTATAAATTTTTTGATATTGTGTTTGGATGTAAAGTTATAAGAACAATAACCTTTAGTTAGAAGTTCAACCCATATTGGATCATCTACTTTTGCATTCTTTGAAGAAGCAATTAGTTTAAAACTTAGATCTAGAATACATATAGGATTTCCAAGTATCTCATATCCAACGTTTACAATATGTTGAATACCTTTTCCACTGATCAGTGCATTTAGTAATTTGGATGAATTAATATCTGATTCCTGATATTCTATAATAATCTCCTGTATTTCATTGAAAATTTTAAATATATTTATCTTATCGTCTAACACTATTAGATTTAACATAGGTTTTTTTGCGTATTTAAAAGTCATAAGGTTATTTGAAATACAAAGTATATTGACAGTACTATTCTGAGGCAAAACCTTTGGAAAATCTGAATCCTTTCCTACATATAGATAATCTGGGTTAAAAAAAGATTGACTTTCACTGAGAAATTTTACGGCTTTAATTGATATGTCTTCTTTTTGACATATATATAACTTGGGATTATATTTATTTATTTTATTTAAAAGACTGTGCATAGTTAAATTCATGTTGGACACTCCCCATATAGAAATAATAAACTATTATGCATTGGATTTAAAGGTATAATTTATAAATAAGAAGCATAAATTTTAAATTTAAATAAAATTGAGAAAATACATATAAAATGCACATAATGCTTATTTTTATATTGAAATTTGTTCATTGTGTATGGTGTTTTATTGATGTATTTATGATAGGTTATATACAAAGGGTTCATTTTTATAGATTAGAGGGTAGGGATATCTTATGAACAGAACACTTGTGAAAGCAATGGCAGAATTAAATGAAGATATAGTTATTGAGGAGGTAAAGTCTCTTATAAAAAACAATGTTCCGGTATTGGAAATTATTCAGTATTTACAGAGGGGAATAGAGATCGTAGGAAAGAATTTTGAAGAAAAAAAGTATTTCATGTCTGAACTCATTATATCTGGGGAGATATTTAAAGAAGCTTCACAAATACTTAGGAAGGAATTTCCTTTGAATACTTCAGAACAGGGAAATTTTATTATAGGAACTATATATGGGGATATACATGATGTAGGCAAAAATATTGTTGCTACTGTCATGAAAAGTAATGGCTTTCGTGTAATAGATCTAGGTACGGACGTAGCTACTGAAGAATTTATAGAAGCAATTAAACAATATAAACCCAAGGTAGTTGGAATTTCATGTCTTCTTACAAACTGCTTTGATAATTTGAGGGAATGTATACAATCAATTCAAAATAAAGGGCTTAGAAAGGATTTAAAGATTTTAATTGGAGGAGGACCTTTAGATGAATATGTGCGTAAGTATGTAAAAGCTGATATGTTGTGCAAAACCATTCAAGAAACTGTTAGATACTGTAAAAAATTATATCGATTGGATTGAATTAGTTGAGTTGTATTTATATATAATACTATGCTATAATAAAATTTAATACAATTTATACTTTAGAGGTGATAACATGCCAATAAAAATAAGAGATGATTTACCAGCTGCTGAAATTTTGAACAATGAAAATATATTTGTCATGCCTGAAAATATAGCATTTCATCAAGATATCAGGCCTCTTAAGATAGCTATTTTAAATTTGATGCCAATTAAAATTACCACAGAAGTACAACTTTTGAGACTTATAGGTAATACTGCGCTGCAAATTGAAGTCGAATTACTCCATCCCAAAACTCATATATCTAAAAATACTTCGGAAGAGTACCTAACTAACTTCTATAAAACTTTTGATGATGTAAAAGATGAGAAGTTTGATGGATTGATTATAACCGGAGCTCCAATAGAACATCTGAAATTTGAACAGGTGAATTATTGGGAAGAGCTTGAGAATATAATGGAATGGAGTATACACAATGTATACTCCACTTTGCATATATGTTGGGGAGCCCAGGCGGGATTATATTATCATTATGGTATTCCCAAATATAGTTTAAAGGAGAAGATGTTTGGAGTATTTAAGCATAGGGTGGTACAAAAGGATGTTAAATTGGTCAGAGGGTTTGATGATGAATTTTTTGCCCCTCACTCTAGATATACAGAGGTTAGAAGAGAGGATATCGAAAAAGTAGACGAGTTGACTATAGTTGCAGAATCAGATGAAGCAGGAATATACCTGGTATTAGATAAAAATGCAAGGCAAATTTTTGTTATGGGACATTCTGAATATGATCCCCTTACTTTAAAATCAGAGTATTTAAGAGACAAGGCCAAGGGAAGTAATATAAAGATACCAAGAAATTATTTTCCACAGGATGATCCTGAGGAAGATCCAGTAGTAAGATGGCGGGGACATTCCAATCTGTTGTTTTCAAACTGGCTGAATTATTATGTTTATCAAGAAACTCCATATGACTTAAATAAAATAGAACCTTTAAAAAGATTGGATAGAATCAGATAAGTTAGAGGAGGGTAAAAATCGTTGTAGTTAAATGGAATCAACGGTATATTATGAATTTAAATGAAAATGTAAAAGAAGCAGTAGGTTTTATAAGTTTAAATATGAAATTGAAACCTAAAATAGGAATTATACTTGGTTCTGGTTTGGGAAATATAGCGGATGAAATTGAAAGTGCTGAAATCTATAGATATAGGGATATACCTCATTTCCCTGTTTCTACAGTACAGGGTCATAAGAACCGCCTTATGATAGGAAAACTTGAGAATAAAGCTGTGTTTGCCATGCAAGGAAGATTTCATTATTATGAAGGGTATTCTATGAAAGATATAATTTTTCCTATTATGGTCATGAAAATGATAGGCATTGAATCCATCATAGTTACCAATGCTTCAGGTGGAATAAATAAAAATTACAGCAGTGGAGATTTGATGCTCATAAAAGACCATATAAATCTATCAGGACAAAATCCACTTATAGGACAGAATATGGATGAATTTGGTTCTAGATTTCCGGATATGTCTGAAGCCTATGATAAAGGACTTAGAGAAATGGCAAAAAAGGCGGCATTTAAATTGGGAATTTCTCTTCAGGAGGGAGTATATGTATATATGACCGGCCCCAGCTATGAAACACCAGCGGAAATAAATATGTTGGGCATACTTGGTGGAGATGCAGTGGGGATGTCTACAGTTCCTGAGGTAATTGCAGCCAATCACAGCGGTATGAAAGTTTTGGGAATATCCTGTATAACAAATATGGCAGCAGGTATATTGAATCATAGATTGAGCCATGAAGAAGTTATAAAAACTTCTGCTGCTGCCAGTAAGAAATTTATAAATTTTACTAAAGAAATAATTAAAATAATATAGTAATGACACCAGATCACAGGTGGATTTGGTGTCATTTATCTTTTTAATACAAACCTCATATTTAACTGTATAATATGTCAATATCATTTTTGAAGCAGTTTTTCATTTCTGGCATTTACTTCTGCAATATGGTGAAGTACCAATTTTATAGCTATGACGTCATCCAGATATCCAAAAGGGAATACATAGTCGGGAATAATATCAATTGAAAGTATGAAATACAAAAGCCCGCTTCCAAGTAGAATACGAATTTCTTCAGGAGAAGTGTCATTACAAAATTTTTCATACATCTGTTTTAGCTCATCTACAAACAGTCCACTTCCGTTTACGGTATTTATCTTTTCTTTAAAATTCTTATATACAATGTTTTTACCTTCTTTTGTAGCAGCATATTTTTTGTATTTTTCAAGTTCCTCTTCTATTTTGCATAGATCATAGTGGTAATCAAGCAGATTTGAAAATTTTAAAAGTTCCTGAATGTTTTTTATAAAGGAAGGCGAGTTTATAAAATTTTCATTGTTTAAAATGTCTATGTCATATCCATCTGCTATCAGTAGTTTTTCTATGGATACATTTAAGCATCTGGCAAAACTTTGAATATGTTTCATATTCGCACGTTGTTTTCCATTCACAATTCTTGAAATAGTTGAAGTGTCTATTCCACTTAAAGCACTGAGTTTACGCATAGAAAGCGAGTTTTTTTTCAATAAATCCCTGATGAGGGCGCCGAGTTCAGATTTTCTCTCATACACACTTTATTCACTCCTTAATTTATTAGACGATTGCCTTGTAATTATATTACCTATAGTAGATTATATGCACTAAAGTTTCGATTAGTATATAAAAAAACTGTTGAAATTATTTCAACAATAATTTGAGATATAAGCAACAATTTCAGGGTAAAAGTATAGTATATATTATCAGCTATTATCAGGACAATATATGGAGGTGCAGATAAATGAACCAATTAGATGAAAATAGTTTAAATGGGCTTAATGTAGGCAACTTAAAATTTGAGAATACAGCAGTCAGGGAAAAAAATAATAAGTTAAAATTAAATATGGCGGTGTTGGCCCTTATAGGTCCCGGCGTTTTGGCTGCAATGGGGGATAATGATGCAGGAGGAATTATTTCCTATTGTATGACCGGTGCTAAATTTGGCATAAGTTTATTTATACCTCTTACTATTTGTCTTAGTGTGCTGACGTATACAGTTCAAGAAATGTCCATGAGGCTTGGAAATGTCAGTCAGAAGGGATTTATGCTCCTTATTGGTAAATATTATGGTAAGTTTTGGATGAAATATCACCTATATACTTTACTCATTGAAAATATTTTAATGTTGACTACTGAATTCATGGGAATGACGGCAGGCCTTATAATGATTGGTATACCTCTCTGGCTGGGAACTGTTATTAGCCTGGTATTCATGTTATCAATTATAACTTTCAAGGGCTATTTAAAAAAAGAGAAAATAGCACTTTTTATGGGAATTGTCAATATAGTATTTGTTATAATTGCATTTATGGTTAAACCTGATCTACAGTCTATATTAAATACCTTTGTAAAATGGAATTGTAATGTATACAGCCCTGATCTACTATGGTATATTGTTGCAATTATAGGAAATTCAGTAGCGCCCTGGATGATATTTTTTCAGGGAAGTGCCTGTATAGATAGGGGAGCGGTTGCAGAGCACATACGTATTGGACGTGTTGATACCCGTATAGGATGTATAGTTCAAGTGATAATAGCTCTTTGCGTAATTATTTCCGGTACCGCATTATTTGGTCAAATGGGGAATATGGAAAGCGCTGGGCCCAATCTAATAATAAAGGCCATTGGAGCTAATACCGGAAAAACAGCCGCAGTACTGTTTGCAGCAGGCTTATTTAACGCAGGGCTTATTGCATCTATAACAATAGCCTTATCTTCTTCCTGGTGTACTGCGGAAGCTTTTAAATGGAATCACAGTTTAAACGACAGTATAAGTGAAGCGCCTAAATTTTATGCTGTATATATTGGAAGTGCTCTAATAGCAGCTTTTATTATGCTAATACCAAATCTTCCTTTGAATTGCATGGCACTTTTAACGCAGATTATAGGAGGTATTTTGATAATCCCCATATTGATTTTTCTAGTAATATTTACGAACAAAAAAGAGATAATGGGAAGCTACAAAAACAGTTTTTTTGTGAATATCAGGGTCTGCATAGTTGCAGTTCTATTGATTGGGACAGCTTTGTTGTTTATAGTGCATTCTTTTGTATTGTAATACCATTATTTTGCAATCAAAATTGGGATGGAAAGTTTGTGTTTTACCTTATCTGTTATTGTGCCAAATAGTATATCGGCTATGCCATGATGACCATGGGTACCGAATATGATCAGATCAGCATGATGTTTTTCCACAATTTTGACAAGAGATTTTTCTGCCTTTCCATAACCTACTTCTGGGATAACACTTTGGAAACCCAGTGATTCTAATTTTTCCATATACATGTTAAGTCTCTCAATATCTCTTTTACTTTCTACATCATTTGCTTTTTTACCGTATATGCTGGCACTTACACTTTCCACTATGTGAATTAGGATTAAATTACTGTCTTTGCTGCAAAAATTTACAGCCTGAGATAATACGTCTCTGTCATTTTTACTGAAATCAAGAGCTAATGCAATACTATTGTAAGGTTCAATTTTATTTATTTCAGGAAAGAGTACGTCACCGTGTATATCAACTGCATCCCTGTTTCCTGATTTGGAAATTATAGGTTCAAATATTATATAAACTAGCAAGATGCCCATCATTATGCAAATTGTTATGGATAGATATTCGAAAGATTTTAAATTGCTTTTAGACATCCATTCCATAAGTGTTTCGATAACAAGTCTCACATTTAAGTATATTATTAAAATAGATAAAAGCCATGCAAGTATTTGTGCCTTCTTGGAAATGGCAAATCCCTTCATTAAATTCTTACTGCTGACAAAATGTATAAGAGGAATTAAGGCAAAGGCCAGCTGAAGACTGAGTATCACCTGACTTATTATAAGTAGTTCTCCTGTAGCTGAATCGCCAAAATAGATTATAGTTAAAATTGAGGGTATTATTGCAAGTATTCTTGTGATAAGTCTTCTTACCCAGGGCTGAACTCTAAGATGAATAAAGCCTTCCATTACGATTTGACCTGCGTAAGTGCCAGTTATAGTTGAAGATTGTCCGGCGGCAATTAGAGCAACGCCGAATAAAATAGGAGCTAAAGTGCTTCCCAGAACAGGCTCAAGAAGTTTGTGGGCTTTTAAAATATCATCTACCCCGTAGTTGCCGCTTCTATGAAATACCGAGGCAGCTAGTATGAGTATTGCTGCATTTACGAGAAAAGCCAAATTTAATGCTACCAGTGAATCTATGTTATTGAATTTAACAGCCTGTTTTAGACCGCTTTCTGTTCTCTCTATGTTTCTTGTCTGTACAATGGAAGAATGAAGATAAAGATTGTGCGGCATTATAGTGGCTCCTATTATACCTATAGCTATAAAAAGTGCATCTTTATTTGGAAGATTTGGTATAAATCCTAAAGCTATTCCGTGATAGTCGGGTTTTGATATGATAATTTCTATAAAGAAGCTTATACCTATTATGGCAATTAAACCTATGATAAAAGCTTCCATTTTTCTGATGCCGAATCTATCCAGAAATAGGAGAAGTAGTGTGTCAAATCCGGTTATGATTACGCCATATATTAGTGGAAGGTTAAATATTAAATTTAAACCTATAGCTGTCCCTAAGACTTCTGCAATATCCGTGGAAACAATGGCGATTTCACATAAAATCCATAATATATAATTTACAGCTGTGTTGTAGTGGCTTCTGCATGCTTGAGCTAAATCCTTGCCGGTTATAATACCCAATCTTGCACATAGGGTTTGAAAAAAAATTGCCATTATGTTGGATATTAATATTACCCATATGAGATTGTAGCCAAATTTACTTCCACCTGCAATATCTGTAGCCCAATTGCCCGGATCCATGTAGCCGACGCTTACCAGGTATGCAGGGCCTATAAAGGCCATTAATTTTTTATAAAAGCTTTTTCCCTTTGGAATTTCAATTAAATTGTTATTTTCTCTCATAAGTATGCCCCCTCAAAGCTAAAGGTAATTTTTAAGATTTGCTAAATACTATTATAATAGGATTTAATATACTTTGCATTATTAAAATTTTATAAAATATGAGGTGAGTTTAACAAACAGTTATATTTTTCAGTTGCAGAAGGGGAAATCCTTGGATATAATAATAAATAGATGAGTATAATTGTGGAGGTGTATATTATTAATAAAAATAATAATTTAAATGAACAAATTAGGGTGGACAAAATTAGATTGGTTGGGGAAAAAGAGAGTACAATTTTAAAAACCAGAGAGGCTCTGGAAATGGCTAGGGAAAGAGGCATGGATTTAGTGATGGTTTCACCTCAGGCAAAACCGCCGGTGTGTAAAATCATGAATTACAGCAAATTTCTCTATGAACAATCTAAGAAGGCCAAAGTGGCCAGAAAAAATCAAAAAATTGTTGAAATGAAGGAGATTAGGTTAAGTGCTACTATTGAATTGAATGATATAGAAATTAAAGCCAATAATGCAAAAAAATTTTTAAATAAGGGCAATAAAGTAAAAGTTTCTATAAGATTTAGGGGAAGGCAAAACAACTACACCAATTTAGGAAGAAAAGTAATGGATGTGTTTTTGGATAAGGTAGAAGAAAGTGCGTCGGTGGAAAGAGCACCTAAATTGGAGGGAAACAACATGTTTATGATTCTAGCTCCCAAAAAGTAGTACTTTTTAAATAGAGTAGAGTAAAAATCAGGGTTTGATAATTTCAGACCCTGATTTTATTTTATGTAAAAATGTAAAGTCAATTGAGTATTATTAATTTTAACAAACATATTTACAAAAGAAAGTAAGTATATTATAATAAATACATAAATGATATTGAATATCATTATCCTTTGTTAATGAAATTCGATATCTTATGTTAATGATCTTCATTTAGCTATACATAATCAACAGCTCATTAGTTTAGGAGGAGAAAATAAAGTGGGAGGGGAGTATAAATGCCAATTACCATGATAAGAGTTGGAGAATCAGGCAGCATTAAAAATATCACAGGCAATGATAATACCCGTCGACATTTGGAGAACCTGGGATTTGTCCAGGGGGAAAATGTAACTGTAGTAGCTGAAATTGCCGGAAATATGATAGTCAATATCAAAGATGCTCGAATTGCATTAAATAAAGCAATGGCAAATAAAATTATTGTGTAGTATGATTTTTCATTTATATTTAGGGAGGGAGTTAGAAACATGAAAACATTGAGAGATACAAAATGCGGTGAAAATGTCACTGTAGTTAAGGTTCACGGAAAGGGTGCCGTTAAACGTAGATTTATGGATATGGGACTTACAAAGGGGACAGAGATCTATATACGTAAGGTAGCTCCACTGGGAGATCCTGTTGAGATTAAGGTAAGAGGTTATGAGCTCAGCCTGAGGAAAGAAGAAGCGGAGATAGTAGAGATCAGTTAGTTGAGTATTTTAGGTAATTGACGCCGATTAGGAGGGATGTAAATGTCAATTAAAATTGCTCTTGCTGGTAATCCAAACAGCGGTAAGACTACAATGTTTAACGATTTAACCGGCAGCTCTCAGTATGTTGGTAACTGGCCGGGTGTTACAGTGGAGAAAAAAGAGGGAAAACTTAAGGGCCGTAAAGATGTTATTATTCAGGATTTGCCTGGTATTTATTCTCTTTCACCTTATACGTTGGAAGAAGTGGTTTCCAGAAATTATCTTATAAATGAAAAGCCGGATTCCATTATAGATATTGTTGATGGCAGTAATATTGAAAGAAATCTCTACCTTACTACACAGCTTATAGAAATTGGTGTACCTGTTGTAATGGCCTTGAATATGATCGATGTTGTAAGAAAAAATGGAGATACAATAAATATAAAAAAACTGGGAGATGCTCTTGGCTGTGAGGTAATAGAAACATCAGCGTTAAAAGGTATTGGTTCAAAGGAAGTAGCTGAAAGGGCTATAGAACTTGCTAAATCCAAAACAGCTTATTCTGCACCTCATATTTTTTCAGAGCCTCTGGAAAAAGCTTTAGCACAGATTGAAAGCATTGTCAGAGATAATATAAATGAAGTGAACGCCCGATGGATTTCCATAAAATTATTTGAACGGGATGAGAAGGTTCTAGAACAGGTAAGTCTCAGCGGGAATTTAAAAGAACGTATTGAAGAGATAATTTTAAGCTGTGAAAAGAAATTTGATGATGACAGTGAAAGCATTATTACCAATGAACGTTATTCCTATATAAGCAATCTTACAAAACAGGTACTGTACAGAAGAAATAAAGTCAAAGTTACAATGTCCGATAAAATTGATAAGATCATAACCAATCGAATTTTGGCCCTGCCTATTTTTGTGGCAATTATGTTTTTAGTTTATTATTTTTCCATTTCAACGGTAGGCGGTGCCATGACTGATTGGGTAAATGACAATTTATTTGGAGATTTTGTACCTAACAATGTAGAATGGATTTTAAACAGTATTGGGACGGCCGGCTGGCTGAATTCCTTTATCCTGGATGGTATTATTGCAGGAGTAGGCGCTGTGCTTGG
This sequence comes from Clostridium sp. MT-14, assembly GCF_042436595.1. Classification (NCBI taxonomy): domain Bacteria; kingdom Bacillati; phylum Bacillota; class Clostridia; order Eubacteriales; family Clostridiaceae; genus Clostridium; species Clostridium sp. MT-14. The sequence continues at coordinate 35,551 of NZ_JBHMIY010000025.1, read as the reverse complement.
GTTTGTACCTCAGATGGCAATGCTGTTTTTATGTCTTGCTATACTGGAAGACTGCGGTTATATGGCACGTATTGCATTTATAATGGACAGACTGTTTAGAAGGTTTGGGCTCTCAGGTAAATCCTTTATTCCGATTCTTATTGGGACAGGTTGTGGTGTACCTGGAATTATGTCCACCAGAACCATCGAAAATGAAAGTGATAGAAGAATGACGGTCATTGTAACTACATTTATTCCATGCAGCGCAAAGATTCCCATTATTGCACTTATTGCAGGTGCGCTTTTCCATGGAGCCGCTTGGGTTGCAACATCTGCATATTTTTTAGGAATTGCGGCAATTATTATTTCAGGTATTATTCTTAAAAAGACGAAGATTTTTTCGGGTGATCCAGCTCCTTTTATAATGGAACTTCCACCATATCATGTGCCGGGAGCAAAAGGTGTTTTAATCCATATGTGGGAGCGCTGCAAAGCTTTTATGAAAAAGGCGGGGACAGTAATACTTCTTGCCACGGTGCTTGTTTGGTTCCTTAGTTCCTTTAACTGGAGAATGCAGACAGTTGATATGGAACAGTCCATTCTTGCTAGTATAGGAAATGCAATTGCACCTATATTTGATCCGTTGGGCTGGGGAAATTGGAAGGCAGCAGTAGCTTCCATAACCGGATTGATGGCCAAGGAAAATGTGGTTGGAACTTTTGGAATACTTTATGGATTCTCTGAAGTTGCTGAAGATGGTGCACAGATGTGGGGGAACCTTCAAGCATCATTTTCGCTGCTTGGCGGATATTCACTTTTAGTTTTCAACTTGCTGTGTGCTCCTTGTTTTGCAGCTATGGGTGCAGTTCGTACAGAGATGAATTCAAGAAAATGGACGATGTTTTCCATTGGATATCAATGCGTATTTGCATATGTTGTATCCCTGATTATATTCCAGATTGGTTCATTTGTTACAGGGAAGGGATTTGGAATCGGTACAGCTGTAGCTATTCTTTTGATTATAGGATTACTTTATCTGATGTTTAGAAGACCTTACAGTGAGAGACATGGTGCCGAGGGTGTTGGAGAGCCTATAAGAGAAAAAGAGGTGGTATAATATGGCAACAGTTATAGTTTCAGTAGTATTGTTTGGCATAATTGGATTTTCTGCATACAAAACTTATAAGTCTCACAAAAGGGGCGGTGGCTGCAGCTGCGGCTGCTCGGGCTGCAGTAAATCCATTCAAAAATAAATTAATTTATAAAAAAGACATTGAATTAGTTCGATGTCTTTTTTACTATAAATTATTTTCAAGATGTTTTTTGGATTCTAAATACAGGACTTTTATAAACTTTTTAACGTTTATATGAATGGGGGTATTTGAAGAAATGTCATTTTGAAGCTGGAGCATTCTTTTTCTAACTTCAATGAAATCAAAAAATTCAGCAGCATATTTTTCAAATTTAGGATTGGAATAATCAGTGAGACCAAGGGAAGCTATATAATTTAATGACTGCATGACAGCTCTTCTGATTCTCTGCTCGGAAGCCTTAACTTCCTTCCGTACATTGATCAAACTACTATTTTCACTTAATTTTTCCTCTGCAATGTGAGTAAATAGTTCTTTAAGAGGAGGAAAAGTTGGAACTGTACTGGTTTTGTTATCGTTCTTATGGGTATATAAATATTTTATAATAGAAAGCAAATCCTTGCTTCCGCTTTCACCAATTACTCCTAAATCACTTAGGAGTAATTCACTGTATTCCAAAATGTTTTTATTTGTTGATATATTATTTTCTGAATTGTCTGTTTTTAAAGAGCTTATAGTATCCTGAATATGATTTATGGATTTTTCAAGTTTTATGTTAGAGATGACCCTTTTTATCACTTCAATAACCTCAATCTTATTTAGTGGTTTTGTAATATAATATTGAACTCCTAATAAATAGGCTTTGCCTATCATTTCTTTATTTTCTACTTGAGAGATCATTATTGATTTACCCTTAAAAGATGAATTTAGCTCGCTTATAGTTTGAAGGCCGTCTTTAATAGGCATTAAAAGATCAATTATCAATATGTCTACATTTTTATTGTGTAGAAAATCACTGCATATTAAAGAACCATTTACTGCTTCACCTACTACATTTCCCAAATTATTATTCTCGATAATTTCCTCCAGCATTGAACGAATGGCGTCATCGTCATCGGCGATAAAAAAGTTCATTATGTCATCCTCCTTACTAAACTTTTAATGGGAATTTCAATAGTAAAAATGGTTTGTTTATTTTTAGCTTCATTATTTAAAAAAATTTTACCTTTTAGGTTTGTAACTATTTCTTTTACATAAGAAAGGCCTATGCCTGTAGAAGGTTCTCCGAGTTCGTTGTATTTTGTAGTATAACCTGGTTTAAAAATAAGCTCTCTTTTTCTTTCGGGTATTCCACTTCCGTTGTCCTCTACTTTAAACACAATTGAACTATATGTTTTGTGGATGTAAATTTTTATAATACCGTTCCTTTCTATGGATTCTACGGAATTTGACACCAAATTATTTATAATTGACATTACTGTATAGCTGTGAAGTTCCGGTATATTTGAAGATATATCTGTTAAAAATTCAATCTTCTTTCCAAGGGATGCAGCGTATTTTCTATTAGTTTTAATCATTATGCTGGCAATTTCAATTACATTCATGTAATCTTTAGAATCCTCAGATAAAATGATTTTTGAGAGACCTGCATATATTCTCTGATTGTCTTTTTTTATTTCATGTACTTGTCCAGCAATATTTAACAACTCTTGAGATAATTTTTTTGAATTAAAGTCAGAATGGTTATTCTGAAGCCTTTCATATAAATTATAGCAATTTCTTGTAATATTTTCAGCATAGGAAAGAGATTTTTTTAATTGTATGGATTCAGCGTATAAGTTTGAAATGAGTAAAAACATGTATCTGTTTTTCTCTTCTTTTTCTTTTACTATAGTCCTGGCTTCATTTAATTTTATTATATTAAAAAATCCAAGTACAAAAAAACTTCTTGTGATGGCAATGATAAAAATTAGTCCTAGGGTATATGCTGAAATTGAATTTTTAAGTACTAGAAATCGTATTAATAGCTCTGTGGTAGAGGAAGTTATATCTACAAAAGTAGCTATTATTCCTATTAAAAGAGGTCTATTATGAAAGTTATTTATTTTTATAATATACAGTAAATACGAAAATACCAGATAATAAAAAAAAGCTGGAAAATGTAGTAGAAAATCATTGTAAAATTGAAATCCACTTTTAAAAATATAATCAAGTGTGATTCTAAATACAACGGTAGATGTTCCAATTGCAATTCCATATAATACCAAAGGTATTTTTTTTACCCACAATAAAAAAAATAGAAATACTGCAGAACTGAAGCTTACACGAAAGGTGTTGTGAAATGGGTAGAATTTTAATTGACTTATTATGGGTAGTGAAAATGTCATTAGAATTAAAATATATAGATCGTCTTTTATGTTTTCATTAGTTTTCAAGTAGACACTCACCTCTTTAGCACAGTTTTAAGACATAAAACATTATACCATAAAATTGCAATTAATATTTGAAGTGTATGAAATAATATAGTCTTATATATTCATTAATTATAAAATTATAAAAATTTTTGTGTATATTGAAGTATAATATAGTAGTTTTTTATATATTGGCATGTAATATGTAATAAGAAAATGTTTTCAAAGATATTATATGATTTATTATACAGGGAGTGATTTAAAATGAAGAGAAAGATTAAATGTGGACTAGCCACTCAGATCCTCATAGGTCTTATACTTGGAGTAATAGTAGGGGCTGTGTTCTACGGGAATCCAAATGTTAGTAAAATTCTACAGCCTTTTGGAACTATTTTTATAAGGCTGATTAAAATGATAGTTATTCCGATTGTAGTGTCATGTCTTATAGTAGGTGTTGCTGGAGTGGGGGATCTAAAAAAGATAGGCATTTTGGCGCTGAAAGCAATAGTGTATTTTGAAGTGATGACCACTATTGCTTTGATTATAGGAGTTGTAGTTGCAAATGTATTTCATCCAGGTACGGGGATTGATATGAGTTCACTTTCAAAAACAAGCATTGCCAGTTATATGAGCACTGCTAAGGAAGCTAGTAATAAGGGATTCATAGATACTGTAATCAATATAGTTCCAAGTAATATTGCGGAATCTTTGAGTAAAGGAGATATGCTTCCTATTATATTTTTCTCAGTTATGTTCGGACTTGGCATCTCTGCTATTGGAGAAAGGGGAAAAATTCTATTAAAATTCTTTCAGGGTACAGCAGACACAATGTTTTGGGTAACGAATATGATTATGAAAACTGCACCTATTGGAGTATTTGCACTTATAGGAGTTACTGTATGTAATTTTGGGCTCAAGTCTCTTATACCTCTTGGTAAATTAACTATAGTGGTTTATTCAGCTATGATTTTATTCATATTGGTATTTATGGGAATAGCGGCAAAAGTTGTAGGGAACAGTATATTTAAAATAATGAGAATACTAAAAGATGAAATTCTACTTGCCTTCAGTACTGCCAGTTCGGAAACAGTACTTCCAAAAATAATAGAGAAAATGGAAAAATACGGATGCCCAAATGCTGTTGTGTCCTTTGTAGTTCCTACAGGTTATACTTTTAATCTTGATGGATCCACTCTTTATCAATCAATTGCGGCTATATTCATAGCGCAGCTTTATGGTATACATCTTTCTATTGGAGCTCAGATAAGTCTGATAGTGGTGTTGATGATAACTTCAAAGGGCATGGCAGGTGTTCCTGGAGCCTCTTTTGTAGTATTACTTGCTACAGTAGGCACTGTAGGGCTTCCAGTAGAGGGGCTTGCTTTTATAGCCGGAATAGATCGTATTTTAGATATGGCAAGAACAGCAGTTAATGTTGTGGGAAATTCCCTTGCCAGTGTATTTGTTTCTACCTGGGAGCATAAATATGATAGAGAAAAAGGAAATAAATATTATGAAAGCATTATTAAAAATACGGATAAGGTGGACAGCAATATAACGGTCTAAAAGATATAAAGGTGAGAATATAAGAAATATTAAATTCTCACCTTTATATCTTTTTGTTATACATGAACTTTTAAAGATAAATTATATGAATTAATTAGCTAGATGTATCTATGATAAAATAACAGTATAAGATTGAAAATAAAGTTAAGAATAGTTTGAATATTAATTTATAACATTTAGAGGGGTAGAAAATGTGCTGTGTTACTTTTTGGGATAAAAATATAAAAATTCATGTGGAAAAAGGTACAAAACTTTTAGACTGTATAAGAGAAGCGGGTTTTGATGTAGAAACTTTCTGCGGAGGTTCTGGAAAATGTGGGAAATGTAAAGTTATAGCCTATGGAGAATTAAGTTCTAAAACTGCAGATGAATACAATTTGGCAGAAAAAGAAAATATCAGGTTATCTTGTATGGCTAAAGTTGAAGGTGATGTGAATGTAGAACTCATTGAAAAAGAGGGGAACTTGAAAACTATAAATAGAGGTCATTGTAAGGATGTGGAAATAAGGAGCGGTTTTGAAAAACTGGAGCTATTTAAGAAGATTTCAGTAGATTCCAATGCAGACTATAAGGTGGTAAATTTAAATGTTCTAAAAAAAATGGGCCTGCTGAAGAAAGAAAAGCCGAAAGCAGTTCAAGGAATTCTATTTGAAAAAACTCTTTTGGATGTTGATGAGTACATAAAAAATATTCTGGGGGTCGCGGTGGATATAGGGACTACCGGTATATCTGCCTACCTTGTAAATTTAGAAAATGGTCAAGTGCTAGAAAGGGTTTCCGGTTTAAATCCCCAGACAAAATATGGTGGAGACGTAATTTCAAGAATAAATTATTCTATGGAAAATAAAGATGGAAGTGAAATTTTAAGCAGCTGCATAAGGGAAAAAATAGATTATATGATTGGAGAGCTAACACAAAAAGATTATCAGAGAAATAATATCTATAGAATTTCAATAGCTGCGAATACCACCATGCTTCATTTGTTTCTGGGAGTAAAAGCGGATTCCATAGCTGTATTTCCCTATGAGGCTGTATTTTTAAATACGCTGAATTTGAGAGCAGAAGAGCTTGATATACATATAAATGAACAGGGAATTGTAACAGTACTTCCTTCAGCTTCACCTTATATAGGGGCAGATATAATTTCAGGAATTACAGCTATAGATTTTCACAAAAAAACTAGGCCGTCTTTATTTATAGACATAGGGACTAATGGAGAAATAGTTGCCATATGCAGTGGGAAAATGGTAGCTTGTTCTACAGCGGCAGGTCCGGCACTTGAGGGAATGAATATTGACTGTGGAATGAGAGCAGAAGAGGGGGCTGTAGATAGTTTTGATATAAGTGAAAATTTTGAACTAAATTATACTACTATAGGAAACAGGGAAGCAGTTGGAATCTGCGGCAGTGCATTATTGGATATTGGGGCGGCTTTTTTAGAAAGAGGTATAATAACTAAAACCGGCAGGTTTAATAAAACACTCCCGGATAAAATCAGCGGCAGATTAGTAGAGAAAAGGTTCTACATAACAGATAAAGTATTTATATCACAGAGAGATATAAGGCAGATTCAATTGGCCAAAGGAGCTATATGCTCAGGTATGGAAATGCTTTTAAAAGAAATAAATATAGATATAAAGGATATAGAAGAAATAGTTATAGCAGGTGCCTTTGGATATCATATCAATGCAGAGAGTATAAAAAAGATAGGGCTTATACCAAAAGGTTTCAGAGGCAGTGTCAGCTTTGTGGGAAATTCTTCTGTAGAAGGAGCCAGGATGGTTCTTGTAAACGTGGATAAGCTTAAAGAAATGGAGGAAATAAGAAAAAATATAAGGATAGTAGAGCTTTCTGTAAAGGATGATTTTCAGAATTATTTTATAAAAGCGTTGAATTTTTAAAGGAGGTGAATAAATGGAATATGTTATTGATTTTAAATGTGTAACTGACAATGATGAGGAAATACCTGAAGAGGTAGTGCTGGATACCGGTGCCAATTTTCCACAGGTACATTATGATGGAGAAAGTATGGCAAGGCTTGCGCAGGCCATAAGAATATATAATAAAGATACTGTATCCATGGTACCCTTTTGTATGACTGTGGAAGCAGAAGCCCTTGGAGCACATATAAAAATGGGGGATAGGAAAAGGGGACCTAGAGTTTCAAATTATGTGTTTAAAAATATGGAAGATTTTAAGAAGATAAAACCAATTGATTTGAGCAAAGGCAGAATTAATCAGGTATTAAAAGCTGTAAATATTTTAAGCAGCAGTGGAGAGCAAACTGCATTAGCTGTCCAGGGACCATTTACTGTAATGAGTTCGCTGATGGATCCAAGGACGTTTTATAAAGCCATTAGAAAGGACAAAGCCAGCGTAGATGATTTTATGGAAGTGATTATAGACAGCATAGTATCTTTTGCAGAAGCTGGAATTGAAAATGGGGCAAAGATAATTTCTTTTGGAGATTCGGCAGGAACTTTGGATATACTTGGGCCCAGAATATATAAAAATTACAGCGGAAGATATAGTTATGAAGTCTTGAAAAAATTATATCCCAGATTGCAGGATGCCATTGTACATTTTTGTGGAATAACTTCGAGTTCCATGGATAAAGGCGGCTTTGTAACTTCTGAGCCCATTGAAGTGGAAAAGGGATTTACCTATGGAGAAGCGCTGAATTACATAATGGAAAATAGAAAGGATGTAAAAATAGTAGGCCATAACTGTATGAGGAAAACTCCAGCTAAGATGAAAACGTCTGTAGTTTGGAAGATAAATTTATAAATTAAAGGGAGAGGATATGAATGAGTATTAAAGAGGACTTGATAAAAGAATTGTCGGATTCCGTAGTGGACATGGAGGAAGAGAAGACAGTAAAAGCAGCTAACAAATGGGTAAAAAGTGGATTAAAGGCCTATGATGCCATAGATAAGGGATTGTCTGACGGCATGAATAGAGCGGGGGTCTTATATGAGCAGGAGGAATACTATATACCAGAACTTCTGATGTGTTCAGACGCCATGTATGCAGGTCTGGATGTGTTAAAGCCACATCTCAATAAGAGTGAGGAGGGTGATAAACATAAAGTGGTAATAGGAGTTGTAGAGGGGGATACCCACGATATAGGCAAAAACCTGGTGAAGATAATGATGGAAACTGAAGGGTTTGAGGTTATAGATTTGGGAAGAGATGTACCACCTATAGATTTTGTAAACAAAACAAAAGAAGTTGGAGCTGATATAATAGCACTATCTACTCTTATGACTACTACTATGGATGGAATGGATCAGGTTATAAAGTTGTTGAAAAAAGAGGGGATAAGAGATAGAGTAAAGGTAATGATAGGCGGTGGGCCTATTTCTCAAAGCTTTGCAGATAAAATAGGAGCTGATATATACACTACAGATGCATCTAAAGCTGCTAAAACCGCAAGAAAAATGTTTGCAAAAGGTGGTGTGATGAGTGAGAGATAAGATGACGCCCATGGAGAGAGCATCAGCCCTGGCAAAGGGAAAAGATGTTGACAGGCTACCCTGTAATCCCAATATAGCAAATGGAGTTGCCCGTATTTACGGTTGTAAAATATCTGACTTTAATACCAGCGGGAAAGCTATAGCTGAATCCCAGATAGCGGCTTATAGAAGGTTTGGCATGGATGGTGTGAGGGTATTTACCGATCTGTATGTTTGGGCTGAGGCTATGGGAGCAGAATTAGTGCTTCCGGAAGACAATACGGCAGATTTGTTAAAGCCGGCTTTAGAGGATGTTAAAGATATAGGCAAGCTTAAAGTGGCAAATCCGTACAAAGACGGTAGACTGCCTGTTTTTATAGAGGCCATGAAATATTTGGTGGATGCTATTGGAAAAGAAGTACCCTGTTCAGGGGGTATAGTGGGACCATTTTCAAATGCTTTCTTTTTAATAGGAGTGGACAAGATGACGAGGCTTTTATTGAAAAATCCTGAGGCAGTTCATAAATTGTGTAAAATATCTCTTGAAAATTGTATAGAGTATACAAAAGTTATTATAGAAAATGGCCTTACGCCGACTATATCGGAACCTCTGGCTTCCTGTACGGTAGTAAATCCAAAACATTTCAGAGAATTTTGTGCTCCATACCTGAAGGAGCTTGTTAGATTTATAAAATCAAAGGGCTCAGGCTGTACGCTTCATATATGCGGAAATACGAAAAAAATATGGAATGATGTTGGCAGTATGGCAGAAGATGGAGTTACAGGTTTTAGTATGGACAATGTAGTAAGCCTTGCGGAGTGCAGCAGGACTATTGGAGATAAGATGAAAATACTTGGAAATGTAGATCCTTCCGGCATAATGTATGCAGGTACCAGAAATGATATAAGAAATGCAGTTGTAGAAGCTGTAGAGGAAGGGTATAATACTCCTAAAGGTTACGTGGTTATGTCAGGGTGCAGCCTTCCAGTGGAGACACCTTTTGAAAATATACAGACCATGATGGATACTGTAAGAGAAATAGGCTATCCAGTGAATGTAGAGAAACTGGAAAAGATGAAGGTAAAGTAGGTGGTTTTACATGTTGACTCCAAAAGAACGATTGAAGCTGGTTTTGAAAAAATCTAAGGTTGACAGACCGCCTTGTATATGTCCCGGCGGAATGATGAACATGGCAATAAGTGAGATCATGGATCTAACAGGATACAGCTGGCCAAGAGCTCACGTTGATGAGAAATTTATGGCGGAGCTTGCTGCGGGAATTTATGAATATGGAGGATTTGAAAATGTTGGAGTCCCGTTTTGCATGACTGTGGAAGCGGAAGCTATGGGTGCAGAAATTTCTCTTGGCAGCAAGATAAATGAACCCAGAGTTATTGAATATCCCATAAATTCCGTAAGCAGCTGGAAAGAATTGAAAAATATGGATATGAACAGCGGAAGGGCCAAGGTGGTTTTAGAAGCTATAAGAATTTTAAGAGAGAAAAAATTACCTGTGCCTATCATGGCAAATTTGACGGGACCTATAAGCGTTGCGTCTTCTCTAATGGAACCGGAGATATTCTACAAGGAAATTATAAGAAAAAGTGAAGAGACCCGGGAGTTTCTGGAATTTGTTACCGATAATCTTATAGAATTTGGTAAGGCACAGCTGAAGGCTGGTGCTGATCTGCTTACTATATCGGATCCCAGCGGTACGGGGGAAATAATGGGTCCCAGGAACTTTAGGAACTTTACACTTCCCTATTTGAATAAAATTGTGGATTCCCTGAAGGAGTATACTGAGTATGGAATTATAGTACATATATGCGGGAGGCTGAGAAGTATATACCCTGAATTAAATGAGCTCCACAGTGATGCCATAAGTTTTGATTCCATCACCAGTGTAAAGCAGATATGCAGCAATGTTAAAAACAAAGCCATAATGGGGAATATGAGTACATTTTCTCTTGAAAATTCTAAACCGGAGTATATTAGAAAGATGTGTTTCAACTGTATTGAATCGGGAGTGGATATACTGGCACCTGCTTGTGGAATAGGTCCTAAAACACCACTTATAAACATAAAGACCATGGTAAAGGCAGCAAAGGATTTTAAGGAATTGTATACTTCATAGCACTATATTTAAACTTTGAATCATAGGGGGAATTGATTTGAAAGATAAGTTTGTAATTGGAGTGGATCTGGGCGGCACAAAAATTTGTGCTGCCTTGGTGAGTTTAAAGGGCAGTATTATATATGAGAAGACAATTCCAACTAATGTGCAGGAAGGCGACGCGGCTATATTGAGTAATATGGCAGCTCTTATAGAGGGCATAATAAAAAAATGTGAATTAAGTATGAATGAAATAAAGGGTATTGGAATTGGCGCACCAGGACCTCTTAATTTAGTTAATGGTGAAATAATATGTACTCCTAATTTACCTTTTAAAAACTTCAATATTGTGAATCCATTGAGAAGTAAATTTAATGTTCCCGTCTATCTGGACAATGATGCAAATGCTGCGGCCATAGGAGAATACATGTTTGGAGCAGGAAGAGGCAGCAGAAATATGATATTTATAACAGTTTCTACAGGAATAGGGGCAGGAGCGGTGCTTAACGGTGATATATACAGAGGGAATACTCAAAATGCACTGGAAGTGGGGCATATGACTCTGAAAGAAGACGGACCTCTGTGCAATTGCGGCAACAGGGGTTGTGCAGAAGTTCTGGCATCAGGCACTGCTATTGCAAGAGAAGCAAAAAGGGTTGTAAAAGAGGGAACAGTTACATCCCTTTGTAAGTATAAAAATATAACTGCAAAAGAAGTTTTTAAAGAGGCAAAGCTTGGTGACCATAGAGCTAAAGAGATATTGAATAGGGCTTTGAATTATTTGGGAATATGTGTAGCTAATGTAATGAATTGTTTTGATCCGGAAGTATTGATAATAGGAGGTGGTGTTTCAGAAGGAGATAGTATGGTTATTGATGAGGTGAAAAGAGTGGTGAAGAAAAGATGCTTTAAAATTATAAGTGAAAACACTAAAATATGTAAGGCCGAATTGGGAACCAATGCAGGTGTTATAGGTGCAGCTGCATTGGCGATTTTGGAATCTAAAAAAGTATAGAAAATATTTTATAAGTGCAAAAATACCATTTTATAAGTAAAAAGCTTGACAAGATCAAGAAAATTTTACTTTTACTATGGAAAAAATGTTATTGTAGACTATCTGTTGCAGCTGAAGTAGAATTTTTAATTTGCCCACCGGTTTCTCTTAGGATTTCTTTTAATTTTTGGGAATCAAAGGAATCAGAATTTATTACCACTTTATAATTTGTGTTTTCAATTTCTCTTGAATTCCCATAACCTCCCAGTAAGGGGCTTCCCGAAGTACGTACTTTCTGAGACGAGTTACGTGAAAATCTATCGGAATTTATTACATTTGAAAAATTTATATCAGGTTCTAAGTCTGAATTTGCATTGTATAGATCTATGTAGTTATCATTTAAATCTACGATTGCATTTTGGAAACCTGCATTTTTTAATTTTTTAACTGCATCATTTGCATTTTTTATACCGTTGTAATAGATTTCAATTCTCATTTTAAAATCACTCCCTATAAAAGTAAAATTTTAAGTTTAGAATTATTTTTTCCACTTATATGAAAATTATTCAATGCCTTTATTTTAAGTGTCCTATTTTATATAGTTACATATTTATATATTGAGGTGATTTTATTGAAAGCGGATGCTGTATTTGAAGGTGGAGGAATAAAGGGAATAGGACTTATAGGTGCTGTATGTTATTTTGAAAAAATGGGATATAGGTGGAATAGATTTGCAGGAACTTCTGCAGGAGCAATTATAGCTTCTCTTCTTGCTGTTGGATATACAGGCGAGGAGCTTAAGAATATAATGATGAATTTAGATGAAAAGATGTTTTTAAAAAAAAAGGACATATGGAAAATATCCATGATTAAAAAGACCATTTCACTTTTTAAGGACAAGGGCATATATTCTACGGGAGCCATAGAAAAGTATATAGAGGAACTTTTGTTGAAAAAAGGCAAAGTGACTTTTGGAGATATAAGTACTGACAATAAGTCACCCCTTAAAATAATAGCATCTGATGTGACGAAAAAATCCATGCTCATACTGCCGGATGACTTAGTAAATTATGGAATAAATCCTATGAAATTTAAAATAGCTGAGGCAGTGAGGATGAGTATAAGTATTCCACTATATTTTAAACCGGTGAAGCTCTATTATGGAAATAAATACAGCTATATAGTAGATGGTGGATTACTCAGCAATTTTCCAATATGGATATTCGACACAAAAGATATTCCGGCTTGGCCTACTATAGGTTTTAAATTGACAGAAAAGAATGTCAACCATAATGAGTCCAAAAAGATGGATTTTATTTCATATCTGTTTGATATAATTGGGACTATATTTGATAAAAACGAAGAAGTTTATGTAAAAGATAAGTATGCAGTGAGAACGGTGTTTATTCCCACACTGGGTGTTAAAACCACAGAATTCAACATATCCAGGGATATGAGGTTAAAATTGTTTGAATCAGGCTATAAAAGCGCTCAGCGTTTTTTGCACCTCTGGGATTTTGACAATTATATAAGGGAGTATGTAGTTGAGAAATAAATTGTTGAATTATATTGTCATTGTGGTAATATTTATATATAATGTGGTAATATCTATACATGTAATGCTAAAAGGTTACAGTAATAAGGGGAGATAAGTATGAATTTTTATATTTATAATACTATGAGTAGAAAAAAAGAGAAATTTATTCCTGTGCATAAGGGAAAAGTTGGAATTTATACTTGTGGTCCTACAGTTTATAATTATGCTCATATAGGAAATTTAAGGACTTATATATTTGAAGATGTATTAAAGAAATCTCTTGAATATGATTCCTATAAAGTAAAACATGTTATGAATGTAACAGATGTAGGACATTTACAATCCGATGCGGATACAGGTGAAGATAAGATGCAGATAGGGGCAGAGCGTGAAAATAAAACCGTATGGGAAATTGCAAAATTTTACGAAGATGCTTTTTTTGAAGACTGCAGGAAACTCAATATAAAAAAACCTGATGTGGTCTGCAAAGCAACGGAACATATCCAGGATATGATAAATTTAATCAAAAGACTAGAAGAAAGGGGGTATACTTATATATCCAATGGAAATGTTTATTACTCCATTGACAAGTTTAAAGATTACAATAAGCTTGCGCATCTGAGTATGGAAGAGTTGGAAGCAGGGAGCAGAGTAGAAGTGGATGAAAATAAAAAGAATCCATTGGATTTTGTACTGTGGTTCACGAATTCTAAATTTAAAAATCAGATAATGCAGTGGGATTCGCCATGGGGAAGGGGATTTCCAGGATGGCATATAGAGTGTTCTGCTATGTCAATGAAATATCTTGGTGAAAGAATAGATATACACTGCGGAGGAGTGGATCATATTCCGGTACATCATACTAATGAAATAGCTCAATCAGATGCAGCAGTAGGCCATGCATGTGTAAATTATTGGATGCACGGAGAATTTTTGGTTACAAGTGGGGGAAAGATGTCTAAATCGAGTGGAGAATTTCTAACATTATCAAAAATTGAAGAACATGGATTTTCTCCACTGGACTACAGATATTTTTGCCTTCAATCAAGATATAGAAAGCAGTTGATATTTAGTTACAGTGCTCTTAAGCAGGCACGATCTTCTTATAATAAATTGAGAGAAAGAATAGCTTCCATAATTTCATGCGTAAAAGAAAATGAAAGAGCTGATGAAAAATTAATAGACAGCTATAAATTAAAATTCAAAGAACAGATATTTGACGATTTAAATATGCCAAATGCATTTACAGTGCTGTTTGAAGTTATAAAGGACGATGGACTTACAAATAGAGAGAAAGAGATATTGATAAAAAGTTTTGACACTGTCCTTTCGCTGGATTTGTTAAAGACCGATAATAGCAAATTAGAGAATATAGATGAAAATTTAGTAAACAAATTAATAGCTGAGAGAGAAGAAGCGAGAAATAATAAAAATTGGTCTAAAGCTGATGAAATTAGAAATAAACTTAAGGATTTGGGCATAGAGATACTGGATTCAAAAAATGGAACCACGTGGAAAGTAAGAAGATAAATATTAATTTTATATAAAATTACATTTTACAATAGATAATTTTAAACATAGTAAAAACACTGTTCAGATAATTTGTATTATACTGCAGCAGTGTTTTTAAGTGTCAATTTCTAGTCTAAAATATATTTATAAAAAATTAATAATAAAATGTGATAATGAACTTTTCATATAAGTATAAATAAGTATACTAATACAGAGGTTATAATATGAAATGGTTTATTAATATACATAAAATTAAAAAAAGGACTATTTTACTACTTCTGGCTTTACTTTATATAACTGTATTAATTTGCTTTGGAATTATCTATTGGGATATTGCAAATGACTCCAATGGAGAATTTTTTATATTTCAGAATGATATAAATATAGATAGAAAAATAGAGATTTTTAAAAGGAATTTGAATATTGAAGTATGTAGTAATGAATTAAAAAACAGCATAAAAAGCTTATTATTGTCCAGTGAATATAAAAGGCCTGTTGCAAAAGTGGAAACAGTAGATGATTCGGTCATCTCTGTCAACGTGTTTTCTTTTGAAAAAGTTTTAGGTTGGGAGTGGGCTGATTATTATTACTTGCTGTTTAAAAATGCAGGGATCACCCATATTGCCGTAAAAAATTTAGGCCAAGATAAAATAAGTGGAGGATTTGACAGCTATAAAATAAAGGTGGATTTTTATAAGATGACTGAAGATTTAAAAGATTTTAAGGGTTATCCGGAAAGCTATGATGATGATTTTAAAAAAATATTTACCAAGTATATGTGGGTGAATGAATATCCATTACTGTACAATGAGTTTCCTGGAAAGGGTTATTTTTATTATCCGTTAAATTTTTATTTTCCAGAGCTTGTAAAAAACTCTATATCTTTTTTAGATGGCAGTCCTCTAGTACTTAAATCAATAGTAGATGAAAATCTTAAATACCCACTGTGGAATTTTATGTATTTCAGTGCAGTGACTATGACTACACTGGGATATGGAGATATTGTACCTAACTCAACTATAGTACGTATTTTAGTTATGTTAGAAACTGTATTTGGGGTGACTATCGTGGGCATGTTTGCTTCATGTTTATTTTGGAACAAGGAGTGACGTCTAAAAATTTTATATGCATATATGTCTTTTATAAGTTTTTTAGACGTTTTAAAGATGTAATTAATTTATAATTATCGTAGATTTAACATTAAACGAGGGTTTAGGGGGAAGTTAAGATGTCAAAATTGGTAGAATGTGTCCCAAATTTTAGCGAAGGCAGGAATGTGGAAATAATTGAAAGCATTGTAGATGAAGTTAGAAAAGTTGAAGGTGTAAAACTCCTGGACTATTCTTCAGATAAAGATCACAATAGATCTGTAGTAACTTTTTTAGGGGCTCCAGATGAAGTGGAAAAAGCTGCTTTTAATCTCATAAAAAGGGCAGCTGAACTTATAGATATGAGAAAGCATAGAGGTGCACATCCTAGGATGGGTGCCACGGATGTAGTGCCATTTATACCGATTAAGGATGTCACAACAGAAGAATGTGTAGAAATTTCACAAAGATTGGGCAAAAAAGTGGGGGATGAATTGAGGATACCTGTTTATTTATATGAAGATGCTGCTAGCTGTGCAGAAAGGAAGAATTTAGCAAATATAAGAAAAGGCCAGTATGAAGGATTTTTTGAAAAAATAAAACAGCCTGAATGGAAACCGGATTTTGGACCGGATGAGATAAACGTGAAGAGCGGTGCAACTGTTATAGGTGCCAGATTTCCACTTGTAGCATATAATATAAATTTGGGTACTGATGATGTGGAAGTTGCCAACGCCATAGCTCGAAAAATAAGATACATAGGAGGAGGACTCAGGTATGTTAAAGCTGTAGGTGTAAAGGTAACGGAGAGAAATATAGTACAGGTATCTATGAATCTAGTAAATTATGAAAAGACACCTATTTATGCTGCCCAGGAAATGGTCAAAATGGAGGCAAAAAGATACGGCGTACCTGTAGTAGGAAGTGAAGTTATAGGTCTAGTTCCAATGAAAGCTCTGATAGATTGTGCAGAATATTATCTTCAAATAGAAAATTTTAATATGAGCCAGGTGTTGGAATCCAGAATAAGCGGATAAAGTGATTCTTAGGTTCAAATGGAGTTTTCTAATAAGGAATGTTTTTCTCCACCTGAACCTTTTTTGGAAAATTTTCGACTGCTGCCGAAAATCCTTCCTACCTATTTGATATCTCTATTTTGAACTTTGTACTTTAATTTTAAAAGTACATTGATCTCATAATCATCCAGGGATTTTTTTAAATAGTTAATTCCAATGTCGCAGTAGTAATTTATATCTTCACAGAGGTATTTTTGAAAAATACAATTTAAATTTTCATCTTTAAGCATTTTTGCTCGTATCGCAGCTTTAATACTGTATACGAGTCCTATTTCATGTGGGCTTTTTAGCATTTCTGAATGAGTATGAGCAGCTTTTAAATAACTTAAAGCTGTATCGAATTCATTTTCGTCTATTTTAAGTAGAGACATAAATGCTTCTGCTACAGAACGCCCCCAAACTAAATCAAAATGGTTGTATATTTTAAGTGAGCTGCTAAAATACTTTTTTGCAAGAGCGTAATCCCCCATGTCAAAAGCTGCTTCACCTGCGTTTATATTGAATATTGCACTGGTTGAAACTACCTTTTTTCTCTCACATATTTTAATAGCCTTATTGTAGTATTCAATGGCCTGGGAGAATTTCATGGAATATCTTCTTATTTCACCTATATAATTGTAAGCAGCTGCTATATTTAGTGCATATTTATCTGATATGGTGGTGTTTCTTTCAAGTATGTTTATGGATTTATTTAAGAGTTTTTCCGCTTCTACATAATTTCCGCACATATTGTTGTAAAGGGCTTTCAACCTAAATAGTACGGCTTTTTCATCTTCATGACCTTCAAATACAACAATGTTAAGTGCTAGGTTCACGTATGTAATCATGTCTTTTACATTATAGGCCTGAATACAATAATAGATCATTTGTTTATAGCCTTCAAGGGCATAGCTGGTATTTTTTATCTTAACTGCTTTATCTATCATAACTTTTATTATAGAAGTACCTTCTTTGTATTTACCTATTCGAATTAAATATCGTCCCTTCATATGAAGAAATGTGACTTCCAGAAAGGTAATTTCTTTAGAATAAGCTTGATTTTCGATTTTATTCAAGAGTTTCTCTATTTTGCTCAGGCTATTTAGGGCTTTTTCATCACTGAAGTATAAATTACTATATTTGGTGTTGCTGTAATAAAGTACCGGAAAAAGTTCATGGCTGAAGCTTAAATATACGTTCAGGCTTTTCATGCTGTATTTAAGTTCTTTTATATAATTACTGGCATGTGAAAAATGATATATTAATTTATAATAGGTATTCAAATCCTCTTTATTCCTGCTCAAGTTTTCTTCAAAAATATTACCTATTTTATTGTGAAGTATTTTTCTCCTAGCGAGAGATTGATTTGAATATATGAATTCCCCCATCTTTTGGTGGGTGAATTTTAAACTTATATTATCCTCACTTAAGATTTCTGTGAGTATGAATTTAGCTTCCAGTTCCTCAAGCATGTCCATTATTTCTAATTCATCTTTGTGCATCAGTCTTACCAATATATAAAGAGGTGTTTCGTCAAAAAACATAGAGCATATATTTAAAATTTTTCTTCCATTTTCGGATATGTCAAAATATCTGCTTTTTAGTATATCCTGCATTTTGGAAGACATTATATTTATATTTCCATTGGATTTTATTATATTCATGTATTCAGTTAGAAAAAATAAATTGCCCTCTGTTTCACTGTAGATTTTCTTTATCATTTTTTTACTTAAATTGTAGTTAGGGAGGGCCTGTTTTATAAAGCCTTCGGTTTCCCTGTAATCAAGTCTGTATAGTTCAATTATATTGAGTTTGTTGTGCATTTTCATGGATGTAACAAATTTATCTAATTCTTCATTTCTTTCTTTCCTGCAGGTGGCAAGTAAAATTATATTTTTATTTTCACTTAAGATTATGCTGCCTAATAGGGATAAGCTCATTGAGTCAATCCATTGAATGTCTTCAAATACCAGTAGAATTTTTTTCATGGCACCGAGTTTCTTAAAGACATTTTCTATTGCATTTATAATGACTTCATATTTTAAGTTATTATTGCTTTCTATAAGTTTTAAGTCCATAGAATAATTTTTATCAAATTGGGGGAAAAAACTACCTATTATGTTTTCACATCCCTGCGGCAGATTTACCTTATCCAATTTAATTATTTCAACCAAATCTGACATTATTGGATTCCAGGGTTTTAATATATATTCTTTTTCAAATTGATAGCAGCAGGTTTCGAAAATATATACGTTATTTTCTGATACGTTTTCCAAAAACTTTTCTTTGAGCTTTGTTTTCCCAATACCAGCTTCTCCTAGTATTAAAACGGATTTGGACTGTATATTATTGATAAATTTAAAATAATTGATCCTTAAGGATTTTAATTCGTTGTATCTGCCAAAGAAAAATTTTTGGGTTCTTGAGCTATTGTTTACATATCCTGTTCCCATTTTATTTAAAATTTCATTGAATAATTTTTTTGTCTCCTTGGAAGGTTCTACATTTAACTCTTTATTTAAAATCTCTGAAAGTTTATGATACGTTTCAATGGCTTTATTTGGTTTGTTGTTATTTATTAAACTGCACATCAATTTTCTATAGGATTCTTCATCAAATTCATCGACTTTTATCAACAGTCTACAATAATCTTCCATTTTATCATAGTTCCTGTTTTTATTTTCTAGAGATATTTTTACCTTGAGTCTATGTATGTATATCTGCTGAAGATAATCCCTGTATTGTGTCAGCCAGTTTTGAAAATTTTCTGCATTTTTTACATAAAATCCGGTTAAAAATGGATCTTTGTAAAGATTGATTTCATTTTTGTTTTTTAGAAAGTCAGTCACATCAGATTTTATACTTATATCTGGATTTATCATAACAGTTGATTTTCTCGGAGATATCAGCACTTCTAGGTTAAGCGTCTTTTTTATTTTGTATATGGCATTTCTCAGATTTTTCTTTGCAATGCTTTCTTCCTCGTCAGGCCACAATAATCCAGCTAATTTTTCCCGTGTACATTCTTTATTTATAAGTAAATAACAAAAAAGAGCCTGTGCTTTATTATAGGGAAATAAGATCTTCTTATGGTTTATGGTTACCTCAAAATTGCCAAACATTTTCACATTTATAAAATTCACTATATATCCCTTCTTCCGTTGAACAGACCATTTGATAGATACTTCAAATATATTATAACATAGTATTTAAATGAATTTAAATGTAAAGCGTCTTCAGTGTATAAAAAATATAAAACTTTTAAAATTGATTTTTAACTTAAATTGACTCTTTAGAGATGTATGAACGGTAATATATAATAAATGGATGAAACTATTTTTTGTTGATATTCAATTAATGCAATATTTGAATAACTATATGTTGATTTTACACGTAAACAGTTTAATCTTAGAAGGAGGAAGTATTATGATTGATAATCTATATATCAGTAAGTCCATGACTGTAAAGTTAGATGACGAACTGCCTGAAATGCCTAAATTTGTAGAGGGAATAAGGAGAGCTCCAAACAGAGGGTTTAATTTGTCGAGATCTCAAACTGAAATTGCTTTAAAAAATGCTTTAAGGTATATACCACCTGAATATCATGAGAAGTTGATACCTGAATTTTTAGAGGAACTGACTACAAGAGGAAGAATTTATGGATACAGATTTAGACCTGAAGGAAGAATTTATGGTAAACCAATTGAAGAGTATAAGGGAAATTGCATAGAGGGCAAGGCTTTTCAAGTTATGGTAGACAATAATCTGGATTTTGAAGTTGGGTTGTACCCTTACGAGCTTGTTACCTATGGTGAGACAGGAAGTGTATGTCAAAACTGGATGCAGTATAGACTTATAAAAAAATATCTGGAAATTATGACTCGAGATCAAACACTTGTAGTAGAGTCAGGTCACCCTCTCGGACTATTTAAATCAAAGCCGGAGGCGCCTAGAGTCATAATAACTAATGCACTTATGGTAGGCATGTTCGATAATGAAAAGGATTGGGAAGTTGCAGAGGAAATGGGAGTTGCAAACTATGGGCAGATGACTGCCGGAGGTTGGATGTATATAGGACCCCAGGGAATAGTACATGGAACTTTTAACACTCTGTTGAATGCAGGAAGATTAAAACTTGGAATTCCAAATGATGGTGACTTGAAGGGGCATTTGTTCGTTACTTCAGGTCTTGGCGGAATGAGTGGTGCCCAGCCAAAGGCTATAGAAATAGCAAAAGGAGTTGGAGTAATAGCTGAAGTGGATAAATCGAGAATAAATACAAGGCTTAAGCAGGGATGGGTTAAAAGATGTTCTTCAGACTTAAATGAAATATTTAGAACTGTAAAGGATTACTTAAGAAGGAAAGAGAGTATATCAATTGCCTATTATGGAAATATAGTGGATCTACTGGAGTATGTAGTTAAAAACAATATAAAAGTTGATCTGCTGTCGGACCAAACTTCCTGTCATGCTGCATATGAAGGTGGATACTGTCCCCAGGGAATTAGCTTTGAAGAAAGGACAAGACTTCTAGCAGAAAATAGAGAAAAATTTAATGTTTTGGTAAATAAAAGTTTAAGACGTCATTTTGAATTGATAAAATCTTTGGTAGATAAGGGGACTTATTTCTTTGATTATGGAAATTCCTTTATGAAAGCTGTATACGATGCAGGTGTTAAAGAAATATCTAAAAATGGAATAGATGAAAAAGATGGTTTTATATTCCCATCCTACGTAGAAGATATAATGGGGCCTCAGCTTTTTGACTATGGTTATGGACCTTTTAGATGGGTTTGTCTAAGTGGGAAGGAAGAAGACTTGGTTAAAACTGATAGAGCTGCTATGGAATGTATAGATCCAGATAGAAGATATCAGGACAGAGATAATTACAACTGGATAAAGGATGCCGAAAAAAATCAGTTGGTAGTTGGCACCCAGGCCAGAATATTGTACCAGGATGCTAAGGGTAGAGTTGATATAGCATTGAGATTTAATGAAATGGTTAGAAAGGGCGAAATAGGGCCTGTTATGATGGGAAGGGATCATCATGACGTGAGTGGTACGGATTCTCCTTTCAGGGAAACTTCTAATATCAAAGATGGAAGCAATGTGATGGCAGATATGGCAGTTCAATGTTATGCAGGGAATGCTGCCAGAGGAATGAGCCTTGTGGCCCTGCATAATGGAGGTGGAGTAGGCATAGGAAAAGCTGTAAATGGAGGCTTTGGACTGGTGCTTGATGGAAGCTTCAGGGTAGACGGAATTATTAAGTCAGCCTTGAACTGGGATGTTATGAGTGGAGTTTCAAGGCGTTCCTGGGCCAGAAATGAGCATGCTATTGAAACTGTAATGGAGTTTAATAAAAACAATGTTGGAACAGATCATGTAACTCTTCCATATCTGGCAGATGAAGAAGCTGTAAAAAAAGCAGTGGGTAAATATTTTAAATAAATATATACTTGTTATTAGCTTGAAAAATGGAGGTAATTATTATGATAATTAAAAATATAAGCTGTCTTGTCACTTGTGCAGGAAATTTTCCCAAAATAAAAGAAAATTTAAAGGATGCAGGTATAGTTGATAATGGGTATATAATTGTAGACAAGGATAATATAGTTGAAGTTGGCAGTGGGGATGGATACAAAAAATACTTAGATTGTAATAGGCCTGTAATAGACGGCAGGGGCAAAACAGTAACTCCTGGTCTGGTGGACAGCCATACACATGTTGTATATGCGGGTTCAAGAGAAAAGGAGCTTTCCATGAAGCTCAAAAATGTAAAATATATTGATATACTTAAAGCCGGAGGGGGAATACTGAGCACTGTAAATAGTGTGAGAAAGACCCCTATGGAAAAAATTGAAAATGAGACAAAGGATAGATTGGATCGGATGCTTCTTCATGGAACTACTACTGTGGAAAGTAAATCAGGTTATGGACTGGATTTTGAAAATGAAATGAAAATGCTTCAAGTAAATAAAAATTTAAATAAAAAGCACCCTATGGATATAGTTTCCACTTATTTGGGGGCCCATGCTATTCCGGAGGAATTTAAGGATAATAGAGAGGGCTATATAGATTTCATGATAAATTCGGTGATACCATATGTAAGGGAACATAATATGGCTGAATTTGTTGACTGTTTTTGTGAAAAAGGTGTATACACTGCAGGAGAGGCGAGAAAAATTTTAGAGGCAGGAAAAAAAGCTGGACTTAAAGCTAAAATTCATGCGGATGAAGTTGAATCTGCGTCAGCAGCGGAATTAGCAGGTGAAATGAGGGCAGTATCTGCAGAGCACTTAGTATCTGCTTCTGATGAAGGTATCAAGTCTCTGGCTGATAATAAGGTAGTTGCAGTACTTTTACCTACTACATCCTTTTATCTGATGTTAAATAAGTTTGCACCAGCAAGAAAGATGATAGAAGAAGGGGTTATAGTGGCTCTGGCTACGGACTGCAATCCAGGTACTTCGCCTACGGAGTCTCTTCAGGCAACCATGACTTTTGCCTGCTTTGGACTTAAAATGCTTCCGGAAGAAATAATAAATGCTATGACCATAAATGGGGCAGCTGCAATTTCAAGAGAAAGTCAAATAGGCAGTATTGAAGCTGGGAAAAAAGCGGATATAACTGTATTTAATGCTAAAAGTCTAGATTATCTTATATATCATTTTGGAGTAAATGCGGTTGACACTGTAGTTAAGAACGGAGAAATTGTAGTAAAAAATGGAAAATTAGTGTACACTAATATAGTATAATATAACCGATTTTGATTGGAGAGGTAATCGATGTTACAGGATCTTAGATTAAAAGAATTTGTAGAGGAATTGGGATCAAGCTCGCCGGCTCCAGGAGGAGGAAGTATTGCAGCCCTTTCGGCCTCTCTGGCCAGTGCATTAGCTAGTATGGTATTTAACTTGACAATTGGGAAAAAGGACTACTTGAAATATGAGGATACAGTAAAGAATGCTATTGACTCTTCGCTGTATCAAGTGAATTTATATAGTAAAAAATTTTTAAATCTTGTGGAGAAAGATACAGAAGCTTTTCTGTCATTGATGAAGGCTTATAAAATGCCAAAAAATACGGATATGGAGATAGAATTAAGGAAAAATGCTATAAAGAAAGGTAATGATAGTTCTCTTGAAATTCCTCTTCAGGTGGCTGAAAGTGCCTATAGGCTGTATCCATATATATTTATTGCTGTAAATTATGGAAACAAAAATGCAATTTCAGATGCTGGAGTGGCAGCTTCTTTGGTAGAAACTGCAGTAGAAGGTGCTGTTCTTAATATAAAAATAAATATTCAAAATATTGAGGATAAAGATCATAAAGTGGATTTGAAAAACAAGTGTGATAATTTACTGAAAAAAAGCAGAGATGAAAAAGAAAAGATAATGAGAATTGTAGAGAGTAAATTAGAATAACACTCAATTGGCAAATGGCAGAGATCATAAGGGGGAAATAAAGATATGAAAATTGTTACTTTGAAGGGTGAAAATCTTACACTGGAAGAGGTTATAAATGTTGCATATTATGATTATAAAGTTGATGTGACTGAAGAAGTTAAAGAAAAAATCAACAGGTCGAGAAGAGTAATCGACGGAATAGTCAGCAGAAATGATATAAAATATGGAATTACTACGGGATTTGGCAAATTTTCTGACGTGATCATAACGGGAGAAGAGTGCAAAACACTTCAGAAGAACTTAATAATGTCCCATTCATGCGGCTTTGGTCGAAAATTTCCCAAAGAGATAGTAAGGACGATAATGCTGTTGAGGGCGAATAATCTGGCAAAGGGATATTCCGGAATAAGGTTAAATGTTTTTGAAACACTTCTTGATATGCTAAATAGGGGAGTACATCCATCTATTCCTGAGAAGGGTTCTTTAGGGTCTTCTGGTGATTTAGCACCTCTTGCACATATGGTATTGCCTATGATTGGCGAGGGAGAAGCTGAATTTCATGGAGAAATTTTACCGGGAAAAGAGGCTATGGAAAAAGCAGACATACCTATAGTTGAATTAGTAGCCAAAGAGGGATTGGCCCTTATAAATGGAACTCAGGTGATGACTGCGGTTGGCTCCCTGGCATTATACAAGGCCATAAACCTTTTGAAAGTAAGTGATATTACAGCAGCTCTTACCATGGAAGCTTTAAGAGGAATAAGAGATGCGTTTGACTTGAGGACACATAAATTGAGGCCTCATAAAGGTCAGGTACAGACGGCTAAAAATATACTTGCTTTGATACAGGATAGTTCTTTCATAACTAATCAGGGTGATCTTAGAACACAAGATGCCTACGCGTTAAGATGTGTACCACAGGTTCATGGAGCCAGCAAGGATGCTGTAAATTATGTTAAAGAAAAAGTGGAAATAGAAATAAATTCTGTTACGGATAATCCTATTATATTTGAAAATTCAGATGTGATTTCTGGAGGAAATTTCCACGGCGAACCTATGGCCTTGAGCTTTGATTTTCTTGGAATTGCAGTGGCTGAAATAGCTAATATATCTGAAAGAAGGTTGGAGAGACTGGTAAATTATCAGCTTAATGATCTGCCGCCTTTTCTCTCGAAGAACGGAGGACTTAATTCTGGATTTATGATTACGCAATATGCAGCAGCAGCTTTGGTATCGGAGAACAAGATACTTGCTCACCCGGCATCAGTAGATTCTATACCTTCTTCTGCAAATCAGGAAGATCACGTGAGTATGGGTACTATTGCTGCAAGGAAAAGCCTGGAAATCGTAAATAATACAGCCAGAGTATTGGCAACGGAATTGATGGCTGCATGTCAGGCTATAGATTTTAGAGACGGACTTAAATTGGGAAAGGGTACTCGAGAAGCATATAAAGCTGTTAGAAATAGGGTGAATTTCATAGAAAAGGATGAGATCATGTATAAGGATCTGGATAAATGTGAAGAGCTTATAACCAGTGGAGAGCTTTTAAAATTGGTGGAAAAGAAAATAAAAGTAGAAATATAATATTAAGAAATAAGGGGGATTGTATGTGAATCTATTGAGGAAAAAAACTGTGGAGGATTTTAGGGTTTCCGTGAAAAAAAGCGGGCTCAGAAAAAAATTGAATTATTTTGATCTTGCAGCTTTGGGAATTGGTTCTGTGGTTGGAACTGGTATATTTGTATCTACGGGGCAAGGAGCACAGTTGGCAGGTCCTGCTATTACAATTTCATTTGCCATAGCAGCTATTACAAGTGCACTTTGTGCACTTACCTATTCAGAACTTGCTACAATGTTTCCAGTAGCAGGGAGCACTTATTCTTATTGTTATGTAGCTTTTGGTGAGATTGTGGCATGGATTATCGGATGGAATCTAATGCTGGAATATCTTGTTTCTGGAGCAGCAGTCGCTTCTGGTTGGTCAGGAACTTTTGTTGGAGTACTGAAAGCCTGTGGTATTAATTTACCCTATCAGCTGACTAATTCTCCGTTGGCAGGAGGTATAGTGGATTTGCCTTCTATTATAATTGTGGCAATTATAACTTGGGTATTGTACATTGGAGTCACTCAGAGCTCTAAAGTAAATAATATTATAGTTGTTATAAAAGTGTTAGTGATATTTATATTCATATTTATCGGTGTAACACATATAAACCCTGCAAATTATCATCCTTTTGCACCTTATGGATTCAAGGGTATAATGTCTGGAGCCGCCATTATATTTTTTGTTTTTATAGGTTTTGATTCAGTATCTACTGCAGCGGAAGAAACGGCTAATCCCAAAAGAGATGTCCCTATTGGGCTTGCTATTTGTCTGGGATTGGTCATAGTATTGTATATAGCTGTTTCAACTATACTTACAGGAATGGTACCTTTTAAATCCATTGACTTAAATAATGCTCTTCCAGGAGCTCTTGCTAGAGTGGGCATTAACTGGGGATCTGCATTAGTTGGTGTTGGAGCTGTTGTTGGAATGATTTCAACTATTCTTGTAATATTATATGGGCAAATTAGAATATTTATGGTTATGGCAAGAGATGGACTACTTCCTGAAGTATTTTCTAAAGTGAATGACAAACACAGGACTCCGGGTACATGTACTATAATAACTGGAATAATAACTGCTATAATATGTGGATTTTTCCCTTTAACTGTAATTATAGACCTATGTAATATTGGAACACTGTCAGCTTTTTTATTTGTGTCTATAGGAGTTATTATACTGAGAAAAACCATGCCTGATGTGGAAAGAAAGTTTAGATGTCCAGCAGTCCCATTTACGCCAATTTTGACAATAATATTTTGTCTGTATCTCATGCTAAGTCTTCCAGGTGTTACTTGGGTTAGATTTGCAATATGGACGGGAGCAGGATTATTGGTGTATTTCATCTACGGTATGAGGCACAGTATATTAAATGATGAAAAACGTACTCTTAAAAATAAAAGCTAGTATAAAATAAAAGTTTGCTAAATTAAAATTATCTAAAAAGCACAGGTTTTGATTTCAAGTCAAAATCTGTGCTTTTTTAAAAGTTCAGAGATAAATTTTTTATTTTACATAAGATATTTACCAATGAAAATATTATGACAGCTGTTTAATTTACATTATAAATATTATGTAAATTAAAAACAATGTAAACCAAATAAAGTATATAATAAAAATAGAACATAAAAGGAGCTGATAAAATTGACCGAAAAATTATTTTATAAAGACGCATATTTAAAAGAATGTAGATCAAAAATAGTACGGATATTAGAAGAAGATGATAAAATAAAAGTGGTTTTAGATAAGACCATATTTTATCCAGAAGGTGGGGGACAGCCTTCTGATACAGGTACTATTGATGGCTTAAAGGTAAATTATGTATATGAGGACAATGGAGTTATATATCACTGTATTGAAGGTAAACCCAAAAATAAATGTGTAACCTGTAAAATTGATTTTAAAAAGAGATTTGATTATATGCAGCAGCATTCTGGAGAACACCTATTATCTGGAGTTATATTTACTTTATTCAATGGAAACAATAGAGGATTTCATCTGGGGGAAGATCATGTAACGGTAGATATTGATATAGAACCTATGGATGAGAACATGATAAACAGAATAGAGAATTTAGTAAATGAATGTATTTATAAAAATCGAACTATAAAAACTTATGTGGTTTCAAGGAAAGAAAGTTTGAAATTTCCTTTAAGAAAGCAAGTTAAGGAAGGTGTAGAAAATGTGAGGATAGTTCAAGCACTCAATATGGATTGCTGTGCCTGCTGTGGCACTCATGTATTAAGAACTGGCGAAATAGGTATATTGAAAATACTGAAGGCAGAAAAGTATAAAAAGATGACTAGAATATATTTTAAGTGCGGCAATAGAGCATTAGCGGATTTTCAGAAAGAACATAAAATAATCATGGATTTAAGCAAAGATTTTTCAACAGAGATTTTTCACATAGAAGACAGGGTAAATTTTGAAAAAAATGAAATTAAAGAACTTCTAACAGAAAACAAGGATATGAAAAAAACCCTAGCTAGATATGAGGTAAAGGATATTATTAAAGATAAAACTTCGAATATAATTTTAAAGGGATATGATGATAAGAAATTTGAGGAAATTAAACTTATAGCTTCTGTTATTTTAGAGGAGGAGTCGGAGAAATATATATTGATTTTGTATTCAAATATAGATAAGAGAATATTGTTTATAAATAATTTGAAAAATGAAATCAACTGCGGAAAGCTGTTTAAAGATAATATAAAAAGTTTTAATGGGAAGGGTGGCGGAAATGCTTACCAGGCACAGGGAATATTTTTAAATAATAATGATATTGCAAGCTTTTCAAATTTCCTGTATTCTAAAGTGGTATAATCAAATTTTAAGAAATTAGGTGAAATGTTTGTATTTTGATAATGTATTAAAAATAATGTTATCTATGGCTTTAATAGCACAGCTTTTTTTATCTTTTGTGAAAGGAAGATCCTTTAAAAGAGATTATGGAAAAAATATTTTAATACTGGAATGGAGTTCTGAAAGAAGAAAAGCTCTATCTTTGATTTTTATAGGACTTGTGATATATATAATTTACATATTGGTGACAGGTTATTTTTCAATACTTTCTGTATTGATTGTTGCCTATATATTGGTTAGTGTTTATGATTTCAGCAAGATAAAAATAATCACTTCGAAGGGAATAGGTGAAAAGAGTTTTTATAGTAATGCATATTATAATTTTACTTACTGGGAAAATATTGTTCAATGGAAATGGATGGAGAATAGAAAAAACATATTGATATTTAAATTAAAAAGAAAAAATAAAATAAAAACAAACGATTGGAAGGTACTTCCTTCTGAAATAAAGGAGGTAGAAAAATGTTTTTCTACAAATGCTTTTACTTCAGAGGATCAAGATAACATTTAGTAAATAGTTCTGTTTTTACTGATGATTATTGTATCCATATATTATATCTTTAATTACTTCTCCACCTATTATCATTCCTGCTACAGGAGGCACGAAAGAATTGCTTGCAGGTATTTGACGCTTGGCAAGACATTTTCTAGAGCCCCCTATACAGACACAGCCTTCTTTGCAGGTTACCACTTCATCAATTTTAGGTTTTTGAGGAACTTCCTCGGAATATAAGACCTTTAATTCCCTTACCCCTCTTTTTTTCAATTCACGCCGCATTACCTTGGCTAAAGGACATATTTTTGTATCGTATATATCTGATATTTTAAATTGAGTCGGATCCATTTTATTTCCAGCTCCCATACAACTTATTACATTTATATTGTGAGACTTGCACCAGAGTACTAAAGATATCTTAGAAGATACTGTATCAACTGTATCCACTACATAGTCTGTATTATCTGGTATAATCTCATTTATATTGTCATCTTTTACAAATGTACGATAAGTTTCTACTCTGCAATTTGGATTTATGTCTAAAACTCTGTCTTTTAAGACATCTACTTTATATTTACCTATTGTATGAAAGTTGGCTTGTATTTGCCTGTTTATATTGGTTAGGCAGACAGTGTCATCGTCTACGAGTACTAGGTGACCTATACCACTTCTGGCAAGTGATTCAAGAGTAAACCCACCTACGCCACCTAATCCAAATATTACTACGGTACTTTCTCTTAATTTTTGCAAAGCCTTTGTACCAATTAACAGTTCAGTTCTTGAAAATGCATGTTGTTTCATTAAAAGATCTCCTCTTAACTATAAAATGTTGATGATTAATACCATATAAAATTATATAGTTTTAAATTCTTTTAAGCAATAGATTTTATATTATATACATTGAACTTAATCTAAAATTATGTATTAACTATTAATTTTTTACCAAACATTGAATAGTTTAGGACAATAAATTATAATTATATGTAATTGAATACAGCCCAGGAATATTGGAGGTGCTTTGATAATGAAAATAGGCTTGTGCCAGATGATGGTTTCAAAGTCAAGTAAAAAGGATAATTTAAAAAGAGCTCAATATATGATTCATGAAGCAGTGCACAGAGGGGCTGAGATAGTAGCTCTGCCCGAAATTTTTAACTGCTATTATAATCTCAAATATTTTAGAGAATATGCAGAAAGTTCCAGTAATTATGGTGAGACTTTAAATATGTTATCTTCTACAGCAAGGGAACTTGGAATATATTTAATAGGAGGATCTATACCTGAAATTGATGAAAAAGATAATCTATATAATACCTCCTTTATTTTCGATGAAAGTGGGAAATTAGCTGAAAAGTATAGAAAAATACACTTGTTTGATGTGAATATACAGGGCAAGATAAATTTTAAGGAATCCGATATTTTAACTCCAGGAAATAGAATGCCGGTGATAGATACAAGGTGGGGGAAAATAGGTGTAATTATTTGCTTTGATATAAGATTTTCAGAACTTGTAAGGATTATGGCACTTAAGGGTGCAAAAATTATATTTGTTCCTGCAGTTTTTAATATGACTACAGGCCCTGATCACTGGGAGACTTTATTTAGAAGCAGAGCTATGGACAACCAACTTTATATGGTGGGTATATCTCCAGCAAGAAACATGAATTATTCCTATGTTGCTTATGGAAAATCTCTTGTAGCAGATCCCTGGGGAAAAATAATAAATATATTAGATGAAAAAGAGGGAATACTAATATCAGAATTGAATTTAGATTATATAGAGAAGGTTAGAAGTTCTCTGCCTATTTTAAAAAATGTAAGGAAAGATATATACAGAAATTTATTGTTGTAAATTTTTAGGTTCAGATGGAGTCTGATTATGAAAAATGATTTCATCCACCTGAACCTCAGAAAAGTTTATCAAGACGTTACAATCAAATATTAAAATAAAGATGCGTTATTACAATTTTATGGTGTTGTCCGAGGAATTCATTTTTTCAACTATGCTGTACATATTAGTTATTTCACCTACAACAAGTTTTTCCTTTAAGCCATAGAAGTCAAGACAAGTTCCGCAACTATAAATATGTACTCCTTTTTCTTCTAATACTTTTAAATTATCTATGGAATCAGAACCTTCTGTGGTCAATTTGACTCCTCCATTTAAAAATATTAAATCAGTTGGTAAATTGTTGCTTTCAGTCAATGCATACAAATAGCTCTTTATTAAAATTGCTCCAAGTTTGTCATCGCCAAGCCCCAGTTTATCATTGGATATGACTATAGTTAGCTTTCTATCATCGAAATTCATTGGTTGACAGCTATCTGCATTCTTTGTAATAGTTATATAATATAGATTGTCTTTTTGTTTTGCCTCGCTGACAAAACCATTACTCTTTGCGAATTTTAACAGATTACTTTTAGAAACGTCGTTGTCTACAATGACAGTAGCAGTTCCTTCTTTTATTGAATCAAAATACTTTTTGGTGTTTATCACCGGTTGAGGACACTGTAAACCCTTGCAGTCTATTATATGTTCCATTAACGTACCACCTTTCAGAATTTATATTATTAGAAATTAAAATTTGCTCAAATAAATTATAGCATAGGGTAAATACATATATTATATTTTTTATCAATATTAAATTGTACAACTATAAAAAAATATTATATTTACGTTAATTCATACTATTCAGAATATTTCAACTTATACAGTACAATTTAAAATTTGTGTTATCATGATATACGATATTTATGTATATTTGTTAGAGGACAATAGAATAATATATCGAGGAAGGATTTTTGTGATGAAAGAGTTTATTTTTAATTTTACATTTATTTTTCAAATATCAGTTTTTACAATCACAATATACTATTTAGTACTTTCTTTATTTGGACTCTATAAAAAAAGAGATGATGGTGCCAAAAATTGTGCGCCCAATCATACTTTTGCATTGTTAGTGGCAGCTCATAATGAAGAGATGGTTATTGCAAAGATAATAGAGAGTTTAAAGGAGATAGATTATCCTAAAGATATGTATGATATTTTTGTAATTGCGGATAATTGCGATGATAGTACTGCTGATATAGCAAGAAAATATGGTGTAAATGTATATGAAAGAAAAGTTCCCGATAAAAGGGGGAAGGGATATGCCCTTGAATGGATGTTCAATAAGATATTTAAAATGGATAGAAAATATGATTCTATAGCTATTTTTGATGCTGATAACTTGGTTTCAAAAAATTTTCTAATGGAAATGAATTATAAACTGAACAAGGGATACAAGGTTGTTCAGGGCTATGTTGACAGTAAAAATCCAAACGATTCATGGATAACAGGTTCTTATTCAATTTCATTTTGGACTACAAATAGGCTCTTCCAGTTGTCTAGATCAAATCTTGGATTGTCAACTCAGATTTGTGGAACCGGTTTTTGTATGGATACAGACATTCTCAGGGAACTGGGATGGGGCGCAACCTGCCTGACTGAAGATTTGGAATTTACCTGTAAATTGGTTTTAAATGGACACAAAGTTGGCTGGGCTCATAATGCAGTGGTATATGATGAAAAGCCTTTGACATTAAAACAGTCCTGGAATCAAAGAAAAAGATGGATGAAGGGTTTCACTGATGTTTCCTCTAGATTTTTCTTTAAGCTTATAAAAAAATCTATAAGAGATAGAAGTTTTACATCTCTTGATTGTGCGATATATACTATACAACCTTTTATAACATTGTTGATTGGTTTATCAGCTTTAATAACTATTTTACAGAACAATAATGAACGTGGCTTAAATATATTTGTCATAAATTCACTGTTTCTGCCGGCTTTATGGAAGATATTCAGTATATTTCAATTTTTGATTACACCTTTTATAATGACCTTAGAATGTAAACTTTCTAAGAAAATGTTTTCTGTATTTGCATTATATTCTCTAAACATAATAGTACTTTCGTACATCTTTGGTTCTCCTACTTTTTTAGAAATGCTGCTTGGAAATATAGTATACCTGCTGATATTCGTATCCTTTATATCTTTTAACTGGGGTAAAGAGCCTCTTAAGATGTTTATATGGTATTTGCTCTATGGAATATACACTTTAACATGGATACCGATAACAATACAGGGAATATTGGACAAGAATAATAAGGAATGGGATCATACTAAACATATAAGACAGATAAGCATACAGGAAATGGAATAGGAAGAAAATCCTCGGTGATATATCATTGAGGATTGTTTTTTAATTTAAATAAAAATTTAAAAGCTGTGAATTGTGCATTGATTAAGAATAAGGGTGATGAATTATGATAGAAAGATTACAAAAATACATGTCCTATTGTGGTGTAGCTTCAAGAAGGAAGTGTGAAAATATAATATTACAGGGAAGAGTAAAAGTGAACGGCATTACTGTAAATAAATTAGGTGTGAAGATTGATGATAAAATGGATGTAATTTCTGTAGATAATGTGATAATAAAAAAGAGGGAGAAAAAAATTTATATATTGTTAAATAAGCCAATAGGATATGTTTCTACAGTTAAAGACGATAGGGGAAGAAATACGCTGCTGGATATTGTAAAGGTAAAAGAGAGGATTTATCCAATAGGCAGATTGGATTATAATACCTCGGGGCTCATAATATTAACTAATGACGGAGAAGTGTATAATAATATAGCTCACCCTAAGAGAGAACGAAATAAGGTATACATTGCTACATTAAGAGGCATACCATCTAATGATGCCATAGAAAAATTTAAAAATGGATTGGACATAGGTGGATATATAACTGCTGCCGCAAATTTTAAAGTAATTAATGCAAATAAAAATAAAAACGAGTCGAAAGTTAAAATAGAGATACATGAAGGTAAAAACAGACAGATAAGAAAGATGTGTGACAAGATAGGTTGTCCTGTACTAAAATTAACTAGAATAGCCATAGGAGATATACAGTTGGGAGATTTAAAAGAAGGAAGTTGGAGATATTTGAATAAAGAAGAAATAAATTATATAAAAAAATAAAAATGCAAATATGACAAATACTTATAAATAAAATAGATAAACAATTGAAAGATGTCTTGATAATCTAATCAATAGATGGTAAAATGAAACAAATATTGCAAAATAGATTGAGTGTGGATAGAAAGGAATGAATGAAAATGGAACAGGTTAATAATCAAGATTTAATAAGGACAATTCAAATTAAATTCCCAAGATTGAGTAAAGGTCAAAAATTAATAGCCGAGTATATCTTAAAGCATTATGACAAAGCAGCATTTATGACTGCTGCAAAATTGGGTTTAAATGTAGGTGTAAGTGAATCAACGGTAGTTAGATTTGCAAATGAACTGGGATTCTCAGGATATCCCAAATTGCAGAAATCCCTTCAGGAGCTTATAAAAAATAAACTTACCACTGTACAGAGAATAGAATTGTCAAATGATTTTGTAAGTCAGGAGAGCCCTTTAAAAAGTGTTTTAAAATCTGATATGGAAAATATAAGAGCTACCCTGGAAAAAATAAATCATAAAACTTTTGATGATGTAGTGGACAGTATATTTGAAGCTCAAAAAATATATATATTGGGCCTTAGAAGTTCTACTGCAATTGCAGATTTTTTAGGCTTTTATTTGAATTTAATATTAGATAATGTGAAGGTGGTTGGATATGGAATAAGTGATATCTTTGAGCAGATGATAAATTTAAAGGAAGGAGATTTAGTCATAGGAATAGGATTTCCTAGATATGCGGTGAGAACTATTGAAGCACTGGCCTTTGCTAAGAGTAGAAATGCTAAAATAATAGCTATTACTGACAGCTTATTGTCACCTCTTGCAGCTAGATCTGATTATACATTAATTGCTCAAAGCAATATGGCTTCGTTTGTAGATTCATTGGTAGCACCTTTAAGCGTAATCAACGCATTGATTATTGCTGTAGGATTACGAGAAAAAGAAAAAATATCCTCTACATTTTCAGATTTGGAAGATATCTGGAAAGAATACCAGGTTTACTCATTTAAAGATCAAAATTAGCTAAAATTAGGAAAATTGAATAATATGCAATAATTTATTAAATTATTAAAAGATTTTATGTAATTTTAAGAAGGAATTTTGAATTTTATATAGAATACTTTTATATAAGATAAATTAAAAATGTCTTAATTCTGTAATTTAATAAATAAGTGATTAATAATCACACAAGGAGGGTGTTACCACTTATGACTGATGAGAAAGTACAAAATTATGTCAATGGAGTAATTGAAAAAGTAAAGGCAAGAAATTCAAACGAGCCTGAATTCCTACAAACAGTGGAAGAAGTTTTAGGATCTATAGGACCAGTATTTGAGAAGCATCCTGAATATATGGAACAAAAT
>NZ_JBHMIY010000024.1:0-62071 GCF_042436595.1 Clostridium sp. MT-14 | reverse complement strand
GGCATCGAACCTAAAATAACAAGGACTATTCATCTCCAACTTATAGAAGATAGGAGAATTACGCCCTTTTTGTTAAAATTTATACGCTTTTACATGTGCCCCTGCAAATGCTCCATCAATAAGTGCTGCATCTATTTTACTATATGCATCACCTGAATTTTTCTGTTTTGCAATATCTTCTATAACATCTCTGGTGTATATATTTACCGGCGTTATTTTAATATCTTTAAATCCAACTTTTTTAAGTATTTCCTCATATTTCTTAACTGACAAAGCACCTGCAATACACCCTACCCACATTTCCACGCTATGCCTTATACTTTCTGGTACATGCTTAAGAACAACAATATCTGCGATTGCCAGCCTTCCACCTTTTTTTAATACTCTATAAGCCTCAGACAAGGCTTTTTCCTTACTTTCACAAAGATTTATCACACAATTCGACATAATAACATCTACAATCTCATTTTGAAGTGGTATATCCTCGATAAAGCCTTTCAAAAATTCAACATTCGTTACGCCCATTTTTTCTTTGTTTTTATTAGCAAGCTCCAACATTTCATCAGTCATATCCAGTCCATAAACTTTTCCAGTCTGTCCAACATATTTCGAAGACATAAATACGTTAATGCCACCGCCACTTCCCAGATCAAGTACAGTTTCACCATTCTTCAA
The DNA here is from genome assembly GCF_042436595.1 of Clostridium sp. MT-14. NCBI lineage: Bacteria > Bacillati > Bacillota > Clostridia > Eubacteriales > Clostridiaceae > Clostridium > Clostridium sp. MT-14. Next base: position 61,396 of record NZ_JBHMIY010000024.1, on the reverse strand, counting down.
TTCTGCAAATAGTAATGGGTTTGCACAACCCAAAGATGCCTCTACAGCCTCTTTTGGTAAATCATTCAAATTTTCTCCTTTATAGATAAGTGAAGATCTGCTTACACCGCTGCAGCAGGAAGACGTCGAACAACAATTATTTCCTATTCTACTATTGACTCTCTTTGCAATACCACCATAATATTTTTTTACCTTATTTTTTATATCAGATTCCATTTATATCATTCTCCCTTCATTTTATTATTAACAACATTCATTTTTGCCAATAGCCTCAACAAGCATTTTTATACTTTCTATTACCTGTTCTTGTTTATCTACTGGTATAGAATCATAAATTTTTTCAAAATACAGATTCATTCCTTCCTCAATGTCTTTAAACATTTTTATACCACTTTCAGTAAGTGATATAGTTACATATCTTCTATCCTGGAAATCAATATCCCTCCTTGCCAAACCCCCAGTAACAAGATTGTTTACAGTTCTGCTCATGGTACTATTTTTAAGATCTAGTAATTGAGCCAGTTCATTCAATGAAATACTTTTTGCACGTCCTATCTCCACTAAAGCATGACATTGAGCCATTGTTATTCTACAACAGGCAAGCTCACTTTCACTCAATATCCCAAGCTTTCTCTCAAGTGTTCTAATCATTTCTCTTAATTGTTTTGGTTTACTTACATTATTCATATATAATCACCTCTTACAATAATTATATCATACAACTATTATAATATACAACTATTATTTAATTTTATATACCAAAAATACATAGTATAAATAAAGAGGATTGAAAAATATTTTAAAATTTCTGTTAATTCGCAGATAAAAATAAAAGCAAATAGTACTTGTCCTACTTGCTTTTATTTTCATAAATATTATATAAAATATCTATCAAATATAACAAAATGAGAGAGTTACAGCTTTTTTCACCTGTTTTACCTCATACTTGAATTTCGCTTAGATGAACCACTTTTATTGGAACCATTCTTATGTCCACTTTCTTTAACTTTCCTATTGTTAATATTTTTGATTGAACTTCGATTTGTTTTAATCTTATTTACACCTGGATGCTGCAGCTGTTTTGAATAAGATTTTCTTTTGCTGTTATATCTATTTGAAATAGAATTATGACTGCTATTAGTACTATTTTTCCATTGAAAGCTATTATTATTTGGCTTTTTATAATTACTTTCACTATTCAAATATCTATTATTTATCATATTGTCAGTACTTTTTACATTTTTATTTGGACCCTTATTTGAATTTCCATTCGTACTCTTATTTGATCCTCCATTTGAATTTTTATTTAAAATTGTACTACCGTTGGACTGAATTTTAACCTTCAAATCAGAGGTTTCCATATTTGATTTGAATTTAGAAATATTTACGTTTTTACCATTTATATCAATAGAAATAGTTTTTGTCTTTATATACTCCTCATCAATAAACTTATCTTTTTTGGATTGATCAATTATTATCTTCAAACCATCATTGATATTCACATTATCTATCTTAATCTGACTCAATATTTTACTCCCGTCATCATTCAATGCTTTAAAAGAAATAATTCTGTTTAAAAAATTTACTTTTAACTCAATATCGGGGTTTATATTTACCAGAACTGTAGCTGACGGACTGTAATAAGCTTTAGCTCCACCACTTATAATTAATACAAACATTATACACGCTGCAGCTAGTATTTTTCTTGCACTAAAAGGATAAAATCTATGTACAATTTGATTTCCCATAAATTCTTCACCAATATTAGGTTTTTTACCATTGCAGTCCACTTTAATAAATTCGCCGTAAGGAGTAAGCAAATTAGCACACTTACCATCTATACTTATTACTACACCTTCTCTTTTATTCATTGCTTTCACCTACTTTTATATTTAAATAAGACTTTATATAAATAAATTTTTCACTATTAAATAATATAAATAGAGCAATAATATATTTTCTCCACTTATCGACAAATTTTCTGTTAAATCCAGTATATGCACATATTTTCTTAATAGGAAGCCTCCTGTTATGTAAAATGTAACTGCTGATTTCATCATTGTTGCATATTTTCAAGGCAATTCCTAAGGCACTATTTCTTGTATCCTTATGTTTTGGACTGCTATTTACAAGGTTATTGAACTTAATTTTATATTTTGCGAGCTCTTTGCTAAACTCAATAATTTCGTCCGCTCTATTTTTATTTTCCCTTTCTATCTCAAAACTGTCTATAGCACTACTATTATCCAATTTTTCCATATCATATTGGTCATTATCAAAAGTAAGCAATGGTAAATTTTTATTTTTTCTAAAATAGTCGATCAGTGCATTTTTGATTATAATTTTTGCATATGTATAAAAATTTCCTTTACATTCTGTATAGTTATCACAGGCCTTGTTGAAGGCAATTAATGCAATGCTGAGTTCATCGTCATTTTCCCATTGAAGATATTTTTTTGAAATAGAGTAGGTACATTTATATATAAAATTTTTATTTTCATTAATAAACTGGCTTTTATTTTTACGAATTAAGTGATTAATATTCTGCATGAAATCACCTCATATATTATATTATACGAAATAAATGAGAACTTTAGGGGGTGTAGCGCAAATTATTTCGTAACCCCCTCAAAATATAATAGAGATATCGTATATTTTAGTGATCGATCAAGCTTAATTAAAATGAAAACAAGAATTAAACTTTTATGCATTTAGAAAGGATGAACAATATGAAAAAATTAATGATTTTAGCAGCAAGCGCAGTGATGGCACTGGGTATAACGAATGTAACATTTGCTTCTGAACCAATATCTCTAAAAGATCAAGCCGGTATAACGCCGGACAGCATCTTATACCCGGCAGATAAAGTTATAGATGCTATACAGATTACATTGTCTTTTTCAGATAGTGCAAAAGCAAGTACATTATCAGATATAGCTGAAGAAAAGTTAGGTGAAAGTGAAATTATGGTAGACAAAAACAATCAGAGTCTTGCAAATACAGCTATCGATGATTACAAAAACTATATGGATAGAGCTGAAAGTAAAATTGAGGATACACTAAATAATAATAAAAATACATATAATCAAGATAAACTAAAAAATCTAGAATATGTGGAAGATAAAATTATAATTAAAGAAAAAAAATCCCTGTATATATTGACTAAACTTCAGAATAAGGTTAGCGGTAATGCAAAAACCGTACTAGCAAAGATCATAGAAATACAGACAGCAAAAAGAAATGCCATATTAGCTGTCAAAAAAGAACGTGTACTCTATATTAATGCTAAAAAGCAATACAATGAGGCTAAAATAGCTCTCGAGAAAGCAAAAAAATCAGGAGACGAAACAGCAATTAAAGCTGCTGAAGATTTATTGGGACAAAAACAACAGGCGCTGGATACAGAAAAACAGAATTTTGTAAAAGCTGTTCAAACAAAGAAAGAAGTTTCTAAGATAAGTGTAGGCAAATTAATAAAAGAATCAAAAATACAGAAAAGGAAAAATTTAAAACTTAATGTAATTAAAAAACCAAACAAAACAAACACCCCTGTAACTAAAACAGCTGTAACTAAAAATACAATAACTAATAAAACATTGGGTACGGCTGTAACAAATCCATCTGCATCAAAACCTGCTGTAGTAAATAATAAAAATGTAAAAAAGCGCTCAGTAAAAGTTGTAAAAAATCGAATTAAAAAAGAGTCATGTAATAATAAAATTAGAGAAAAAAATCAAAGCAAGATAACCAGTAATAGCAACAGACAGAAGTCTGTAAAATTACAGCATTAAAACTATTTTTTAATGGGGTCTGACCCCCTTACAGAAAATGGTAAGGGGTCAGACCCTAGATAAAATGTCGTAGATTTCATCATATTTGAATATCTCTCCACACAAAAGCATATCTTTAAACTCTCCCGCTGATACAAACTTTACATCACTGACTTCTTCCTTCTGAAGAGCTAATTTGGATAGATCAATATTCATGTATACAAAATAAATATCCCAAATAATATTACCCTGAAATATTCTTTTGATAAAATTCAAGTCATCTTTTTTAATACATATTCCCAATTCTTCTTCTACTTCTCTTATAGATCCATCCACTGTATTCTCTCCACTGACCATGCATCCTGTTGTCAATGTCCAGATATTAGGAAGGATCTTCTTATTATCAGACCTTTTCTGAATCAATATTTCAAATTTATCATTTATTATCCAAACTTCAGCTGCCAGATGATACTGTCCCCTGCTTAAGATATCAGTGCGTTTTTTCATCAAACCTGTTTTATGCCCTTTGTTATCATATATATCCCACAATTCCACTTGAAATACCCCCTTATATTTTCTCTTAACATATAATTAATTATATCAATAAACAATTTTACAGTTCCATTATAACTGAACTACAGCTAATTCTAACAATAATTTCTATTTTTAGGACTAAAAAAATAGTTCCCCAGTTTTAAAACCAGAAAAACTACTTTTTAAAATATTTTATATTAAATTTGACACTCAGCAGTCAGTTACATCCTAAAGCACTGATTCATTGAGTACAAAAAATTATAAAAATTCGCATGTCTTATTTCATCTGTAATGATTTCAGTCAGCATATTTATGTGAATTCTGCTCTGCATTGCAAATAATATTTTTCTGTATCTTTCAACCGCTGCTAGCTCTCCATATAATGCCTTTTTTACGCCATCACAAAAGTGTTCAGGATATTGTATTTCTTCATTTTGAAGCCCAGATACATTTTCGTCGGTTAGATCGTGATAAATTTGTCTAAACATCCTATTGTGTTTACTCTCATTATCTCTGATTCCCGCTATAATATTTCTGGATTCTTCATTAGGAGAATTTTTTATCAGGTAGTCATAAAAGAGCTCATCTTCCCTTTCTCCAGATACAGCCTCTCTTATCAAATTAATTGCTCCAGGCAAATTGTCCGGATAGGTATAAAGTCCCTCATCAATGCCATTCGGCAAATTTGCTGCATGCCTCATAAAGCAGCACTTAAAAGTATATGGACAATAATTCATTTTTTCACTCCTAATTTGTAAACTATACTTATATATTATTATATATTTAAATAATAGTTACAAATTTTAAATTCAAACATCTTTTACTGAAAATATCCATATACCTAAATATTAAACTTCTGTACTGGCGGCATTATTTCCATTTTGATCTTTTTTTCTTTCTTTCAAAAATGCAGTAACTGCCGGGATAAGCGATATTATTATAATGGCAATTATTACATAGGAAAAATTATGTTTTATAAAAGGTAGACTTCCAAAAAAGTACCCTCCCCCTAAAAACAGGGACACCCACAGGAACCCTCCAAGCATATTATAAGTTATAAATTTTAAATATCCCATTTCACCAATTCCCGCTACAAAAGGTACAAAAGTTCTTATTATAGGGATAAATCTTCCCAGCACTATAGCCATAGGACCATATTTTTCATAAAACCTGTGTGCCTTATGAATATGCTTCTTATTGATAAATTTCATATTCTCCCTTCTTAAAATACCACTTCCAATTTTTTTACCTATGTAATAGTTGGCAGTATCGCCTATTACCGCAGCTAAAAAAAATACGATAAACAAAGTAAATATCTCCAGCATATTTTCTGAAGCAAGTGCTCCCGTTGCAAAAATAATGGAATCTCCCGGTAAAAAAGGTGTGACCACTAAACCTGTTTCACAAAATATAACTGCAAATATTATACCATATGTCAACATCCCATAATTTTGTATTATGATATTTAAATACTTATCAAGATGCAGCATAATGTCAATTAAATTCACCATAAAATTCATACTTTTTATCTCCTTTTATTATATAAAACCTGTAAATGTACTCTTCTACAAAATAATATATTACACGCACAAGGTTAAAATATAATTAAAAAAGAATTATATTTTAAATAAAATTTTTTAATGCCGCTTACATATTTATTTTGGAGATTAAAAAGTCTGCATCTTTTTCTGTGACTTCATCAAAATTACTTTTTATACTTAAAATAAAATTTACAATGTCCTCTGCCGCATCTGGGTTAGTATAAATTCTCTGGAATCTTTTGATTTTATTTAGCTCTTGCGAATTATTTGCAATTAAATCAGTTACAGCATCTTTTATTTTATCTGTATCCGCACACACTATTCCAAGATTATGTTTTTCAACAAATCTGGGATTGCCCTCTTCCTGTCCCGGCAGAGCACCTGTTATTATTAAAGGCACATTGCAGGCTACCGCTTCCATGATTACATTAGGACTTCCCCTCATAAACGCGATATCAGAACTCTGCATTAAATCCTGTATATTTTCCGTAAATCCATATATCTCAACTCTATCACCATATTTATGGGCAAGTGCTTTTTCAAGTTTGTTCTCAAGAGCCTTATTCCTGCCTGCTACAATTTTTACTGTACAATTAAAATTTTCCAGCAGAATTTCAGCTATTTTTTTCATATTGCCAACACCCTCGCCGCCGCTCATTATAATACATCTAAATGGTTCCTTGCCATTATAATTGATATCTTTTTTAAAATTATAAGTATGATTGCAAAACCTCGAGCGCACTGGGAAACCCAAAACTTTTATTTTCTCTTCAGGAACACCAAATTTCATGCATTTATATTTTGCCTCCCGTGTAGGGCTTATTATGTAATCTGCCCTTGAATCTGCCCATAGAGGGGTTATACTTACTAAATCTGCAATAAGCGTAACAAAAGGTATTGTAACATGATATTTTCTAAGTATATTTAAGATAGAACCATTAAAATTCGGATGTATAGTTAAAATCAAATCCGGTCTTGTCTCTTTTAACAAATCCAAAAACCTATCTTTTATCTTTAGCTCAATAATCTCATTGATGAGATACGGTTTGACAGATGATATATCCCATATAAGTTCCCACAAATTTTCTGATTTTCTAGTTATAGGGCCATATGCTTTGGCCACATTTAATAACGTGGTCCCGCCAAGGGAAAATCCATCTACAATATGAATTTTGACATTTTTGTTGTATGAAAATTTTTCGCATAAAGATTCCGCTATGCTTTTATGCCCATGTCCTGTAAAATTAGATGAAATAACAAGTATACTATTAATCATAATCAGTCCCTCTTATCAGTTAATTTATTATAATATAAATACAATTACTACTCTATTTTAATATATTACACAATTAAATCTAAAACAACATTAAGAATTAGTTAAAATTTTATTAAATCTTAATATTAAGCTAAAAAATAGATTACAATAGATAGGACATAAAAAATAAAGGAGCTGTGGATTTCATGAACATCAATAACATAAAGGCAATTTATACTGTTTTTATATTTATAATATTAGCGGCTTTCGACAATGTAGTAATAGGACTATTCCCTCCACTTTTTTCTTCTATCTCAAAAAGTATGAACGTGCAGATTTCCTCCCTGGGAATTGTTTCAGCCGTCAATATCTTGGTCACATCCCTTTCATCGATTCTATGGGGCTACCTTACAAGTAAATTCAGTAGAAAACTCCTCGTCATTGTAGGCACTATTATCTGGTCAATTTCAATATTTCTAACATCACTCTGTGTCAATTATCTTCAGCTTCTTATTCTTCAGATTTTCACCGGCATAGGGCTTGGATGTATAGCATCAATCGGATTCAGCATTTTAACTGACTATATTCCCAATAAATACAGAGGCATGTTGTTAAGTCTTTGGGGCATGGCTCAGGGATTTGGTGGAATAGCAGGAGCACTAATGGCTTCTCTGATGGCTCCTTTTACAAGTTGGAGAAAACCCTTTGAAGTCGTAAGCATTATAGGTTTTCTACTTATTATACTATATTTCTTTATAAAAGAACCTACTGTAGGCCAAGCAGAACCCGAACTACAAACACTCGCTGAAAGAGGCTGCACATACAATTATAATATTGAATTAAGCCATTTATCTCAGATTATATCAAAGCGAAGTAATATTTTCCTGTTTATGCAGGCATTCTTTATGAATATCGCTACAGGGACTCTAATATGGCTTCCTACTCTATATATTTCAAAAATTCAGCAGCAGGGTTACAACCTAAAAGTTTCAATTATCGCTGCAGGATACCTTTTTGCCATATTTCAATTAGGAGGTTTGGCATCTCCTTTATTTGGCCACATAGGTGATATACTTCAGAATAAAACGCACAGAGGGAGAGCTGCTCTTACATCATATTTTGTATTTGCCATGATACCATTTTACATAGCAGTTTTTATACTTCCCATGAACAGGCTTGAACTGATACAAAGCAGTGCACCTCTACCAATACTCATATCATTATTGAAGGAAATAGTGATAAATCCCTGGATATCCATAATATTTGTTTTATCTTTCCTTGCAAGTGCACTGCAATCTGCCAACACGCCAAACTGGCTGGCCCTGATAACTGATGTGAACCTTCCGGAACACAGAGGTACTGCTTTTAGCTTAGCCAATTTAGCCAATGGCCTCGGGAGAACTATAGGAAATGCAGGTGTCGGAATTATACTCTCTCATATAAAAATCGGCGAACCTGCAAATTACATAATCACCTTATCTCTGCTGCAGCTGTTCCTGCTCCCTTCAGCCTTTATCTACTTATTGATGACAAAAAGCAATATAAAAGACATAGAAGAAGTCAAAAATACGCTTATGAAACGTGCAAAAGGGCTGTCTTTATAAATCGTATTATATTTTAAACTGTCCTACAATATTCATAAGTTTTTCCGCTTCTTTTGCATTCTTATCCGTATTTAAAGCTATATCTGCATCTTTTTCCTTTATAGAATTCATACTGCTGGATATATTGGACACTGCATCTGTACATTTATCTACAGATGCACCTATCTTCTCTATTATATTGGAAAGATCCTGCTGTGATCTATTTATATCCTCCATAAGTCCATAAAAGTTTTTTATGACACCCGTCATCTTAATACCGTCATTTTGGTATTCTTTGCTTATATCTACCACTTTAACGTAGTCTGTCATGACTTTCTTCTCCACAAAGCCAAGTACATCCCGTGATGAATCCACCAGTATACCCACTGCCATAATTATACTCTTTATATCATTTTGCATGTTATCTGCCATATCTGAACATTTATTTGCAAGTTTTTTTACTTCTTTTGCTACTACCATAAATCCGCTTCCATATTTTCCTGCATGGGAAGCCTCAATAAGTGCATTTAAGGCAAGTATATTGGTTTTCTTAGAAACATCTTTCATCTCATTCAACATTTTTGAAATATTTTTTACCACCTTTATAGTTTCAAAGGATTCTTTCAATTTCTCACTGGAATCTTCATAATATTTTTCTATATTACGGGCTGAATTTTCTATATCATCTCCCATGCTTACAGCTTTCCTGTTTATATTATCGGCCAAATTAAGCCCTGAATTTGCTTCATTTACAGTATTTTCTACCTTGTTTTTTATTGAAAATATGCTTTCTTCAACCTCTTTGATGGAATTCATAACTCCCTGCATGTTGGATGTTATCTCACTGGTTTTATCAGATATTATTTTAATTTCCCATTCTGATTCTTGAAACATATGATTTACATAATTACTGGAATTTAGTGCTGCAAGGCCCTCATCTTTAGCATATTCTATCATATTCTTTATATTTTTAAGAGCTGAATTCAAATCAACTACAGTCTGTCCAAACTCATCCTTACTTTTAGTATCTATTTTATAACTGAGATTAAAATTCGAGAGTTCACCAGCATATTCCCTTATATTTGACAGAGGTTTTTTTATCTGACGTGCTATTATAATTCCTACAAAAATCCCAGCCAGTATGAATATAAACGTAGCTGCTGCCATCCTGTACTTAAGGGCGTTTACAGAACTCATTATTTCATTTTTATCAATCACAAGCCCGAGATACCAGTTCACTCCGGATATAGGAGCATAGGCAAGCAGCATCTCTTCTCCCTTCTGTCTGTAATAACCCGAGCCACTTTTACCCTGTATCATATTCTTTTCAATGTCGGAAAGTTCCTTAAGTGAACTGTCCTTTAGAGAATTCTTTATGGTATTGTCCTTATTTAATACCAGAGTCAAATTTTTATGTGCAACTTTAGTACCATCTTTATTTATTATAAAACAGTACCCGCTTTTTCCAACTCTCATACTTTGAACAAACTTATTCAACTCCGAAGTGCTTATATTTGAAAACAATACGCCTTTAATTTTACCCTTACTGTCCTTTATCGGAACTGCCACTGATATTATTTCCTCTCCATCTACATTAAAATAAGGTCCATCAATGGCAGGAGTACCTTGAATGGCCTTTTTCAAATATGCCGAATCCACACTTTCCAGATCTATTTTAGTTTTTCCTCCGGTTTGCATGTAAGCCATGCCACTCAAATCCATAGCACAGAGACTTGAATATCCAAGTTTGGATGCCCTTTTCTGTAAAATTGGAAGCTGAATCCCTGGGTTCATGGATTCTATTTCATTCCTAGAAGCTATCTCCGTCATGGAACGAACTTGCTGCTGCAAAATTGAGCTTAAAAGTTTGGAGGATTCCTGTGCTTTATCTTGCAGTGAAGAATTTATGTTTTTCTCCATAGCCGCATAAAAAGTATAATAAGACAGTATTCCAAAAAATCCGCAGATAAATATTACCAGTATTCCAATTTGAAGAATAACTTTAACAACGACGCTGTTTATTCTTATTTTTGAAAAACAATTTATTTTTTTCTTCAGAATACTAATTATTTTTGCACTGCCCATTTTCATTTTTGGAACAGCATTTATTTTTTTCTTCAAGGTACTGCCTATTTTCATTTTTGGAACAATATTTATTTTTTTCTTTAAATAACATATTATTCTTTCCTTTATCCTAGTAAATATATGTAAAATTTTTGAAACCACTTTTCTCATGGTATTTCCCCCAAACTATTCATTTAAATTGATATTATAGATAACATAATTGCTGTTTTTACTTTTCTTGGCCTTTTTTTTGATTTTACTCATGTACACTCCAATATCATCAACTTTTTTAAGTTTGCTGAAATTTCCATACATGCATCCGAGGGCTATGGACGTAAGAGGAAAAACATCCTTATTGCCTTTTCTGTCAAAAGATTCAATATATCCGTTTTTTTTGTCTTTTTCATTGAAGAAATCAAGTATTTTTGCATCAAACTGCGAAATTATTTTTTCACACAATTTACGTCCTTTTTCAATATCATTTTCAATTACACATACAAAATCATCTCCTCCTATGTGTCCTACAAATCCATTATATACTGAGTATTTTTTTACCTGTTTTTCTATAATTTCTGCAGTTAGTTTTAACACTTTATCTCCATTTTCAAAGCCATAGGTATCATTGTATGTCTTAAAATTATTTAAATCTGCATAAATAACAAAGAAATCACTGTGAGAATGTATTATATTATCAATAACCTTATTTATAATTTTATTTCCAGGAAGGCCCGTCAACGGGTTGAGATTTTTAGCATGCTTTTTTTCAAATTCTAAAGTATATTCAAGCAAATCCTTTATAGTGACAATTCCATAATATTTCCCTTCTTTTGTAACTATTACATAATCATATATTTTTTTGTAGTCTCTTGCCATGGCAATTTTCGATACATCGCTTATTGACGTGTTATAGTCCACTACAGTAGGATCAGAATCCATTATCAAAGATACAGGACGCTTAAGAAATACCGAAATGCCATACTGCGTGGCAAGTACATAGTCCAGATCATGCTGCATCATAAGCCCTATAGGATATCCCCCATTCGTAATGCACACTCCTGTTATATTACAAGTGTCAAAAAATTTTTTTACCTCTTTGGCTTGAGTCGTGGATTGGAAATCGGGATTTTGTTTTGCTATATCACCGATACAATTTTTTTCGAATTGAAACCTGTTGGTCTTCATTTTGTTGTATTTCACTATGGTTGTTTTTATATCTTCGGAAATATCGAGAAAAGTTCCCGACGGTCTCTGTAGAAAATATCCTTGTCCCGAGCAGACACCAAGTTCTATTAATTTTGCAAGTTCGCTTTCTGTCTCAATTCCCTCGGCTATGATATTCATATTTGTGGACTGTCCCAGTGTTACAAATGTTTTCACCAGTTCCTGCTTAAAATTGTCTTTGTCTATATCCCTTATAAAAGAAATATCAATTTTAATGTAATGCGGCTTCGTCTCCATAAGGGTTTTAAGCCCGGAATAACCAGTACCCATATCGTCTATTGCAATTTTATAACCTTGATCCACATAGTTATCCACTGCTCTTTTAAAATCCTTATAATCCTCTATGGCTGTTTTCTCCGTGATTTCAAATATAATTACATCTGGAGACATATTGTGCTTTCCCAAAAAATCTCTAGTAAATCCACTTTTAAATCTTTCATCTTTAAATATCTTTGGATCTACATTTATGAATAAAAGCTTATTTTTATCTATCTTGTTTGCCCTTTCAATGGCTTTTTTCCTGCACAGCAGTTCCAATTCCCATATTTTATTAAAAACTTCTGCTGCATGAAAAAGTTTCACAGGCAAATGCAGGGTTGAATTTTCAGGTCCCCTGCTAAGCGCTTCATATCCCACTATAGAAGCATCCTTTAAGGATACAATAGGTTGAAATACTGTAGTGATGTTTTTGGTATCCAATATTTTTTGTAATTCAATTTCATCTTTTGATTCCATATACTTCACCTCATGCATTTTATTTCTAATGAAATTATATAGTCTTTTTGTTAATTGCATGATAATCTTATGTTAATAATACTTAATGCAGCAGTCCATGTTAAAAGCTTAGAGTTTAAATATCAAAATTTAGATAGGGACAAAAAAGAAGTTACGGTACAGGATGTATTCTGTAATAAAGTGATACTCCTTTTTCCGTAACTTTATTGGTTATTTATCTTCTCATTATTGTAAGAGTTTATTAACAGTAACTTGTGAGACAGATGCTTCTCCTCCAAGAATGGTAATTTGACCCACACCACTCAATTTTCCCTGGATGTAATTTTTAGCACCGCTTAGATCAGATTTTCCAATCAACACTACTGGAGCACTCTTCTCTCCTGCTACTGCAGATCCCGAAAGTGCATCTGCAAAATCACTGCCTGATGCCAGGTAGATATTTGACAAATCATACTTATCATTGAATTTATTAAGTATTGCAAGATTTGTGGAATACCTGTCGGAACCAGATATTCTTACAGCTCCAAGGCTGCTAACCACGCTGTCATCTACAACACCGTTTCCGCCAATTACATAAGGTGTACTTGAATTGTCTTTTACATACTTAAGTATGTCACTGCTCAACTGTTTGCCATCTGTTAGAATTATTGGACTCCCTGATAATGATGCATAGGAAGATACGGATAGTCCATCTGCAAATCCTGCTCCTGAAGCTACGAATACCTGCTTTGGACTTTTTATCTGTTTTGCAACTTCCAGTGAAGTGGCATATCTGTCATTTCCGCTTATCCTTTTAACCACCATTTTCATATTTCTCAGGGAACTCTCTATTGAACTGGATACCACCCCAGTGCCTCCGATTATATAAACCGTTCTTACTTTTAATCTTGAAAGCTCTGATTTAGTATTGGAATCCAGAGTATTACTTGATGTCAAAAGTATCGGTGCATTTTTTAACTTTGCAAAAGGAGCTGCACTCAGCGCATCTGCATAGGACTGGCCTGAAACCAACACTGCCGTATCTGCTTCGTTCCAGTTATTCTGAGATATTTTAGCTGCAGTTTCATACCTGTTCTGCCCTGCCAATCTTGATACATTTTTATGAGAAGTGGTTTTATTTATAGTATAGCTGTCTATAGGAGCCATAGTATCAGTCCTGTATGTGGTAATGGTAAAATTCTTATCCGTTACACTTACATTGGAGAATGTAGGAACTTTATCCTGCTCTTTTTTTGCTTCAAAATAGTTGTTGTAGTTTGGTTCCTGAATCTCATAGTACTTACTTCCACTAGCTGAGTTTGTAGTTATATAGAGCACACCATTTGGATCAGTGACACTGGTGTCATCTTTTCCGCTTACTGCCTGTCCGTCTACCATCTGATAGGATCTTGTATAGCAGTGATCATGCCCATCTAAAACTACATCTATTCCAAGTTCCTGAAATACTTCTGGATGCGTTACCCTTCTAGCCGCTATATCAGCATCTGTCTCATGATTTGCAGAACTGTATATGGAATGGTGCATGCTTACTATTTTCCACTTAACATCTGGATTTGCAGCTATGGCCTCCTGCATGAAAGCTTTATGATCCTCTGCATTTATATCATTGCTGTTGAGCATCAGGAAAAGCGTATTTCCATATACAAAGTAATAGTCATTACCAGTTGTTCCATTACTATTATCAGACTCATATCCGTTATTTGTAAAAATACCGTATTTATCAGATTCATTTGGATAATTGAAATGTGTAGTATGACCTACTCCATATCCCTCATGATTTCCGGTAATTGCAGCAACAGGGATATTTTTTAACTGATCTGGCTTGAAAAATCCGTCATATTCAAGTTCATTTGTCTGACCATTGAGCTCCTTTCCGTTGTTAACCTGATCTCCTACAGACAATATAAAACTGCTGCTGGAAAATTTATCTGTTGCCTTTTTAACTGTATCTACCCATCCTGTCGTATCCTTGTCTATATCACCGCCTGCGCCAATCTGTGGATCTCCCGCCAACAGAAAATTGAAACCCTTTGATATATCCTGGGTGGTATAATTATTGGCAGAACTCCAGGTAGTACCGTCACCTACACGATATACATATTCTTTAGATGGCTGTAAATCTGTAACTGTAACCTTATTGGAAGAATAGCCGTCATTTCCATTGGATTTTTCACCTTTGAAGGTTTGAGCTTTACTCTCCGGAAACTCGTTTCCGGTCATATCGGATTTAAGCGCAACCTGTACCTCAGGGTCCGATGTATCTTTATTGGAATACCATGTGAAATTAACCTGTGATGCATCTTTACCTGGCGCAAAAGTTATATCCTTGATATTTGCAGAGGTCTCTCCCCCTGCTGTAATTGATTGACTTGCCGCAGCATCCGTACCTGTATCTGCATTAGCTGACATTGGCATGGCAATACCTGAAAATGCGAACGAGCAACAGAGTACAAATAATGCGGTCTTTTTTAGATACTGTTTCATGAAACTCCCCCTTTTAGATATGTCATTGTGATGGCCAGAATAAATTCAATCCATGCCATTCATTTTTATATTAGCAGTATATATTTTTTCTATCCGTCACATTTATGTAAATTCAATGTAAAATAATCATAACATTCACATACTTAACTTAAACTTTACACAATCTTTATTAACTTGTTTCAATAGAGCAATATAATAAGTGAATGACTAAAAACTTATGGAGGGGCAGGCATGAGAAATTCTTCAAGAATATCTAAGATATTGCTTTTTATAATAGCCACATTTCTATTTGGCGCTTTTTTATATAACTTCAATGTAAGCCATCCTGTAACTTATAACATTCAAAAGGGTAAGGCCAATGTAAAATATGAAAAAGCCCAAGTGCTGGAAATAAAAAATAATTCTCTAAAACAATTCAACGAATCCAAAAACATATATTTTGGCAGCCAGCAGGTAAAATTAAAAATTCTCTCGGGAGAACATAAAGGTGAAATTAAAAATGTTACAAATTATTTAAGCGACACCCACAATGTATATTTGAAACAAAATATGAAGGTTATAGTGGACATAGCTACTTCTGGAAGTGGATCATACAGCATAACAGTATATAACTATTACAGAGCTCCTGTACAATATGCATTTATCTTTATATTTTTTGCCCTGCTGTGCATAGTAGGCGGGAAAAAAGGATTCAGGTCAGTACTGGGACTTATTTTTACTCTATGCTGTGTTATATTTCTGTTCATTCCCATGCTTTACAGAGGATACTCACCGGTTTTATCCGCAATCCTCATAATAGTCATAACCACCTGTGTTTCTCTTTTCCTGCTAAACGGCAGAAGTACCAAGACACTGTCTGCCATACTTGGAACAATGTCGGGAGTTATAATTGCAGGGATAATTGAAGTTATTTTCGGATACTTTGCCCATTTGACAGGCCTGAATCTGACACAGGTGGAAAGTCTCAACATGATCTCAAATGTATCCGGCATGAAGGTGTATGGTCTTCTAACTGCAGGAATTCTAATAGCCTCCCTGGGAGCTGTAATGGACATCAGCATATCCATAGCATCTTCCATACAGGAAATATATATATCAAATCCTAAGATCAGCAGAAGAGAATTGTTTAACTCAGGATTGAATGTCGGAAAAGACATGATGGGAACCATGGCAAATACTCTCATTCTGGCTTTTGCCGGAGCTTCCCTAAGTATGCTTATAATAATTTATTCCTACAATTTAAGCTATAACCAGCTCATCAACATGGACATGGTAAGCCTTGAAATCATACAGGGGCTCACAGGGAGCATGACAATAATCTTTACAGTTCCCATAGTATCATTTATCTCTACAGAAATTATAACAAGATTGTATGACAGATTTAATTAATTGGTTCTAGTTCAACTATAAATCTAGAGGGACTGTTTACTATTTCTTTCATTTTTTTAATCACCTTCCTATTTTGATACCACTATGTTACGCATCTAAAATTAAAAAAGGATTAAAAAAAGATTAATTCTCTATAATATCCAGACTCACAGTTATTCTGGTACCCCTTCCCACCGTGCTTTTAATATTCACAGTTCCATTGTAGACATCCACAATTTGCTTGGCTATAGACAGCCCTAACCCGCTTCCGCCAATATCCTTGGATCTGGATTTATCTACGCAATAAAACCTGTCAAATATTTTGGGAATTTCATTTTCTGGAATTCCTATACCCGTGTCACTTATTGATATGTTGATATATTTGCCAAACTTAACGGAACTTATATCTATTTTCCCATGCTCCTTGGTAAATTTTATACTGTTGTCTACAATTATCCTAATTAATTGCTTTATAAGTTTATAATCTGCAATAGCCTGTACATTTTCATTATTGATATTTGATATTATATGTTTTTTATCTATCATTCTAGTCTCTTCAGTAACCTCATCTATCAATTCATTGAGATAGAAAACATTTTTTTCTACCTTCTGCGACTTATTATCATTACGGGCTAAAAAGAGCAATTTTTCTACCAATTCTCCCATGCTATGTGATTCAGATTTAATGGCTTCAATAGATTTATCAAGAGCTTCTCTGTCATTTTTTCCCCATCTGTCTAAAAGATTAGCATATCCCTGAATTATTGCTATAGGTGTTCTGAGTTCATGAGATGCATCCGAAACAAATTGTGTCTGTTTGCTAAAAGATGTTTGAAGTCTATCAATCATGTTATTCAGTGTGGTTGCCAGCCTTTTAAGTTCATCGTTAGGCCCCTGTATATTTATTCTTTCTTTTAAATTGTTAATGCTTATTTCATCGGCAGTTTTTGTGATATTGTCAATTGGATTCAGCATTTTTTTACTTATTATATACCCTAACAAGATGGATAAGGCTATTCCGAATAGATCTGCTGCAGCCATGAAGAAAAACAATATTTTCAAAAAATCATATTCATTGTCCATATCTTTAATTATCTGCATATACAAAATCCCATAATTCTTATCTAATATTTTTGTATTCAAATAGGTAAGATGCTTTTCATGTTTTTCTACATGTTTTATTTTCCCATAGGGTTCAGAAATCTTTAAATGATAGTCAAACTTATCTGATACATTTATTATTTTCTCATTTTTATCCATTATCTTTATAAATATATTTTCATTAGGCAATATATCAGAAAATAATTCACTACTTGAGAGCTGTTTCAGTTTTAATCTGTCAAGTATTATTTGATTTACATCTTCCAGACGTTTAGCTGTCTGCATATACATATAGTGCTCTACTCCATGTAATATATAGGCATTGGATACTGCAAGCATCACTGAAAACATCAAAGCAAATATTCCAGTTAATTTGACAGATATCTTTGCATTTTTTATAATACACAAGTTCATAGTCTATTCTCCCTTTATCGCATATCCAACTCCTCTTATAGTTGTGATTAACTTATTCTCAAATCCATCATCAATTTTACTTCTAAGGTACCTTATAAATACACTGACTACATTTGTGTCATTGAAATAATCATAGCCCCAGATTTTTTCTATCAACTGATCTCTTGTTAGGACTACATTTTTGTTGACTAAAAGAATCTCTAAAAGATCATATTCTTTTTTTGTAAGTTCAATATGCTTTCCATTTCTTGTGACTTCGTGAGTTTTAGTATTCATTACAAGATCATCCACTTCATATTTATAATCTTCTGATTTTTTATCATTATTTCTTCTTATGACACGTATCCTGGCCAGAAGTTCTTCTATAGCAAAGGGTTTTGTAATATAATCATTTGCCCCTATATCCAGTCCCATTACTTTATCCATCACATCATCCTTAGCAGTTATCATTATAATTGGGATCCTGGAAAACTGCCTCACTCTTCTGCAAACCTCCATTCCATTTAACCCCGGAAGCATTACATCCAAAAGCACTAGATCATAATTACCTCTCTGTATCTTCTTCAGTCCTTCTCTTCCATTGTATTCAGCATCAGTAGCATAACCTTCATGATTAAGTTCCATTTGCATAAACATGGACATCTTTTTTTCATCTTCAATTATGAGTATCTTATAGTTTTTCAAAAAATCACCTCAAACATCAGTTATAATAATACTTATATTGAGATTATATATTATTGAGATTAAAATCACATTAAAATACTGTACCTTATCCTGCTTTAATTTCAATCATCTATTTATTTGTCTCCATAGAGAAATTTTTTAATTTTATAATAACTGCTTTCTTCACCTATAGCCAATAAAATATCACCTTCCTGAAATACAGCACAGGGTCCTGGAGAAATAATCAAATTTTTTCCTCTTCTAATACCTATTATGGTAGCACTTGTATTTTGCCAAAATTTGCTCTCAGATATAGTTTTACCAATAACTTTAAGTCCTTTATATACTTTGAACTCAAAGGGTATGAAGGGATTAGAATTAATAAATCTATTAGAGTAATCCGTAAATTCATCTATCTTTTCCTTAATTTTTTTCTCCAATTTACTTTTCTCCACAAATAAATCCAATATTTCTTTTTTTGATAAATTTAGAAAATCTATATCTCTAAATTTTTCTATGAATTTCAAACAATTATCTACAGATTTTATAATAATTCCACTGCCTTTTATCACCTCAACTATATCCATATCATTTAAAAGAATAATGGCCCTCCTGATAGTTTCAGGTGAAACATTATAATGACTTGAAAGAGATGATCTCCCATGAAGCTTATCCCCTACTGAGAAATCTCCAATTATTATTCTATTTGCTATGTCTATAGCTATTTTTTGATATATAGGTTTTACCACACATTCTGATTCTACTGACATTTTAAATTTTTTTTAGATATAATTACCTAAAATAAACCTCCCCTTAATATATTTCATTAAATCAATAAATAGTATAGATTATTATTCTTATCATGTAAATACAATCTAAAAATTTACTTATACAGAATATGAATAAATAAACTATTAATGACAAGTAACAACTTTTATGCTATTATTAAATTGTTACTTTGTCAATTTGCGCTACATTAATGTCAAAAATTGGCTAAATGAAATGGAGGACACCCGTTATGATAGAATTTAAAAATATAACTAAATCTTTTAAGGGTAAAGTAGTATTGAACAACATAAATTTAAAAATTCATAAAGGAGAACTAGTAGTACTCATCGGCCCCAGCGGCTGTGGAAAGACAACTACACTCAAAATGATAAATAAGCTTATAAAACCAACTTCCGGTGATATTTTTGTAAATAATAAAAATATCAAAGAAGAGAACAGTATAGAGCTTAGAAGAAAAATTGGGTACGTAATCCAACAAGTCGGCCTTTTTCCCCATATGACCATACAGGAGAATATAACATTGATACCAAGGCTTCAAAAATGGCCTGAAAAAAAGATAGAAGACAGAACTGAAGAACTTCTGGAAATGATAGGAATGAATCCAGGCGAATTTTTAAACAGATATCCAAATGAATTAAGTGGAGGACAACAACAGAGAATAGGTGTAGCTAGAGCATTTGCCATGAATCCAGATATAGTACTTATGGATGAGCCTTTTAGTGCACTTGATCCTATAAGCAAAAGCCAGCTTCAGGATGAGCTATTTAACCTCCAGCAGGAATTAAAAAAGACCATAGTATTCGTAACCCACGACATGGATGAAGCAATAAAACTGGGAAATAAAATATGTATAATGAAAGATGGAAATATACTCCAATTTGATACTCCCGAAAAAATATTGAAAAACCCCTCCCATGGTTTTGTAGAAGAATTTATAGGCAAAAATAGAATTTGGAATAAACCAGAATTTATAAAGGCAAAAGACATAATGATAACCAACCCTGTAGTAACCAATGCGGAAAGAACTATAGTACAAGCAGTAGAAATAATGAGAACAAACAATGTAGACAGCCTTATGATAGTGGATAAAAATCTAACTCTCATTGGAATTGTAACCCTAAAAGATATACGAAAAGGTATGGACAAAACATTGAAATTAAAAAATATAATGGAGAAAAATATATTTACAGTATATGAAGAAGACAGCATAGTGGATGTACTTCAGGAAATAAGTGACAATAACATAGGATATGTACCTGTTTTAACCAAAAAGGGTGCATTAGCAGGACTTATTACCAGAAGCAGCCTCATAACAGTATTAAGTGCTCAATTTTTAGATGCAGAGGAGGAGATTTAATGAATTCGATTATAGGTTTTTATAATTTCATTGCAGGCAGGACAGGCGATATATTAAACCTTTTTCTCCAGCATATCGAGTTGACTTTGTTATCGGTGGTTATAGCTATATTAATAGGTGTACCTTTGGGAATACTTATAGAAAAAGACAAAAGACTGTCTTCCCTTGTAATAGGTATTGCAAATGTAATACAGGCAATTCCAAGTTTGGCATTACTGGGATTTCTAATTCCCGTCATAGGCATTGGAAGCAAACCTGCCATTGTAATGGTAATTTTATATTCACTTCTTCCCATTATAAAAAATACTTATACCGGACTGTCAGGTATAAATCCCAATATACTAGAAGCTGCCGAGGGAATGGGTATGACTGAATCACAAATACTGAAAATTGTAAAACTTCCCCTTGCGCTTCCAGTAATAATGGCAGGTATAAGGATATCTGCAGTTACCGCAGTTGGACTTATGACCATAGCTGCATTTGTAGGTGCAGGTGGACTTGGATATATGGTATTTACGGGAGTTCAAAGCGTCAATAACTACATGATACTTGCAGGAGCAATACCCGCATGTATACTAGCACTAGCAATTGATTTTATTATTGGCAAAATTGAAAAATCAGCAACAGAAAAGTCAACAGCTAAAAGGAAAAAGAGGAAAGTGCCACTAAAATATAAGAGAGCTGCAGCAATTGTACTCTGCATTTTAATAATATCAGCATCCGCATTCTATTATAATAATACAAAAAATAAGATAGTTGTTGGCGGGAAAAACTTCACTGAACAGATCATATTAGTAGACATGGTTGGGGAACTTATTGAAAAAAACAGTAACATTAAAGTAGATTACAGGCCTAATCTGGGAGGAACAAATGTAGTGATGGGTGCAATGAAATCCGGAAACGTAGATGTAAGTATTGAATATACAGGTACTGGACTCATGGATATAATGAAACACAGTCTAATAAATGATCCCGACAAAGCATACAATACCGTAAAAGATTATTACAGTAAAAACTTTAAGATAAAATGGCTAAATCCAATTGGATTTAATAACACCTACGCACTGGCAGTATCTCAGGATACCTCCAATAAATACAATTTAAACACTATATCCGACCTTGCAAAAATAAGTAACAACTTAAGATTGAGCTGTACTATGGAGTTCACTTCAGGAAGAGCAGATACTTTAAAACCTCTTCAAAATGTATATGGTATCAATTTCAAAGAAATCAACAGTGTAGATGGAGGACTCAGATACACTGCATTAAATCAAAAAAAAGCTGATGTAATTGATGCCTTTTCCACAGATGGACTGCTTAAACAATTTAATTTAAAAGTTTTAACTGATGACAAAAAAGTATTTCCACCCTATTATGCCGCCCCTGTAATCAGAGAAGAAACCTTAGAAAAGCATCCCGAACTTAAGGAGATTTTAAACAGATTAGGCGGAAAAATAGATGACAAAACCATGATGGAATTAAATTATAAAGTGGATAGCCTGGGACAGAAGCCGGAGACCGTTGCTCATGAATTCTTAAAAGAACAAAATTTGATAAAGTGATTCTTAGGTTCAGATGGAGTTTACCGATAAGGAATGCTTTTCTTCACCTGAACTTTAGAATAATCTAATTTTCAAGTAAAGGATATATTTGATAATAATGACAACAAACAACTTGTATGATATAATAAAGTTGTTTATATTAATGTAAAAGTTTCTACATTATAATAATACCGGTAAAAAAGTGAAGATAATATTAGTCAAGGAGGTAATTTATATGATCAAAGTAGCATTAATAGGTATTGGCAGGACAGGAAAACATATAGCAAATCAAATCCTAGAACAGGACAATATGGAAATCGTATGCGCAATTTGCAGCCCTAATAGTAGAAAAGAAGGGATGAAATTAGGAGATCTATTAAAAAATGATAGAACCAACGTAAAAATTTCAACTTCAGATAAGCTGGAAGCTTCAATCTTCGAAAGCAAACCTGATGTAGTTGTAGATTTTTCAACCCCTTCAGCAACAATGAAAAACGCTTTAGCACTGTCTAAAATGAAAGTAAATATGGTCATAGGGACAACAGGATTTTCTGAAGAAAGTATTGACAAGCTTAAAAATATGACTTACAAATTCGATAACGGTATAGTTTATGCTCCCAATATTACTTTAGGTGTTAATGTGGTTATGTTATTGTCTAATATTGCAGCATCCATATTAAATAACTATGATTTTCAAGTTCTGGAACTTCACCATAAAACCAAAAAAGATATTCCATCAGGAACTGCCATAAAACTTTCTAAAGAAATAGAACATGGACTTCAATCATCTGGAGTATTCAATAAAGATATTCCTGTCAACGGTGTAAGAGCCGGAGGTGTGATAGGGAAACATGAGGTACTCATAGTTGGTGATGATGATCAGATAAAAATAAGTCATGAATCCTTTTCCAGAAAAGCTTTTGCATCTGGAGCTATAAGTGCCATAAATTATATTTATAAAAAGTCAGGATACTATGAGATGAAAGATATATTAGACCTTAAAAGGATACTACATAAATACATCGATGCATTAGATGAAAATCTAATAGCAAACTAATCCTGCATGTTAAAATCAAACTTCTCGCCATAACTGAATAATGAACCGGGGAAGTTAAAATAATTCCATCAGCTTCCCTCATTCAAAATTAAAATACTGATAATAATAGCATTTTAACCTACCATTATAAAGTTTTCTGTTCTTGTCAGATTTTTTTCCAAAATGTTTCTCAAATTTTTCGTGAGCAGTTATTATAAAATAATTCCAACCTTTAAGTCTTGAAAATACTCTCCCCATATCCTGATAAAGTTTTTCTACTTCTTTAAGCTCCCCTAGTCTTTCCCCGTAAGGCGGATTGCTTATTATAAATCCACAGCTCTTCTTTGAGCTGAACTTCTGTACCGGTATTTTTTGAAATGTTATGTAGTCCTGCACTCCTGCTTTTTTGGCATTTCCCATGGCAGTTCTAATCACTCTTCCATCTATATCCGATGCCAAAATTTTGAACTCCCTACCGTTTATAGAATTTACTGCAAATTCTCTTAAATCCCTCCATATATGCTGCGGAATTATATCCCATTGTTCTGAAACAAAATTTCTATTTAATCCTGGAGCTATGTTTTTTCCAATTAATGCTGCCTCAATTGCAATAGTTCCGGAGCCACACATGGGATCTGCCAATATCCTGCTGGGATTCCACCTACTAAGCAGCACCATAGCTGCCGCCAAAGTCTCCTTGATAGGTGCTTCTCCTGAATTTTTTCTGTATCCCCTTTTATGCAGCCCCTCACCGGAAGTGTCCACAGTCAAGGTAACCATATCCTTTAAAATGCCAACTTCTATCCTATACTCAGCCCCAGTTTCCTCAAATCTTTCTATTCCATATTTATTTTTCATGGATTCAACTACAGCTCTTTTAACTATGGACTGACAGTCAGGTATACTGTGCAGCTTTGATTTTATAGATTTTCCTGTCACATGCATAAATGCATCCTCTGGCATTAAGCTCCCCCAATTCACGGAAAGTGCACCCTGAAAAAGTTCTTCAAAGCTCTCCGCTTTAAATTCCGCCATTCTTATAAGAACCCTTTCTGCAGTTCTAAGCCATAGATTACAGGTGACTATATCAATCTCATCTCCTTGAAAAATAACTCTTCCATTTTCAATTTTCAAATCCTCATATCCAAGAGTTTTTAGCTCCCCGGCAACTACAGATTCCAGTCCAAATGTGGATGTGGCAATCAATGTGTATTCCATCTTGTCCCTCCTACATACTTTTAAAATATTGCACATGTGCGGTTTTTTATCCAATTTAACAATTATAATACATAAAGTCAAAATATTAAATACATTATACATTAATAATTACAATCTGCTGATCTTAAGCTATAATAAATATATTTGGAGGTGTTTTTATGGATAAAATAAGATTGGGAAAAACAAATTTGATGGTAACAAGAAGCGGCTTTGGAGCACTGCCCATACAGAGGGTTTCCTTTGAAGATGCTAAAAAAATTTTGCGTAAAGCCTATGACAATGGAATAAACTTTTTCGACACTGCAAGAATGTATTCAGATAGTGAGGAAAAAATAGGCTACTCACTTTCTGATGTACGAAAAAATATCATAATATCTACAAAGAGTCATGCAAAAGATAAAAAAACCCTGCTAAAGCATTTAGAAACAAGTCTGAAAAATTTAAAGACAGATTACGTGGACATCATTCAGCTGCATAACCCTGATGAATTACCTGATCCTGATGATCCCGAAGGACTTTATGCTGGTCTTCTGGAAGCTAAAAAACGCGGCATGACCAGATTTTTAGGAATCACAAATCATAAAATAGGCAATGCCTTAAAAGCTGCGGATTCAGAACTGTACGATACCATTCAGTTTCCATTGAGTTCTCTGTCCTCAGATGATGATTTAAAACTCATAAGTGAATGTAAAAAAAGAGATATCGGCGTCATTGCTATGAAAGCTCTTTCAGGAGGACTTATAACCAATGCTGCATCTACATTTGCATTTTTAAGGCAGTTCAATAATGTAGTACCTATATGGGGCATACAGAGGGAATCCGAACTAGATGAATTCATTGCCCTTGAAAAAAATCCACCGGTACTGGACGAATCCATGTGGTCCATCATCAAGAAAGATCGTTTGGAACTAGCTGGAGACTTCTGCCGGGGATGCGGATACTGTCTCCCATGTCCTGCAGGAATTGAGATCCCCACATGTGCCAGGATATCTCTCTTCCTAAAAAGAGCTCCCTACAAAGATTTCATGAAAGATGAATTCAAGGGAAAAATGGATCTAATAAATAACTGCATAGAATGTGGCCATTGTAAGGATCATTGCCCATATAAACTTGATACACCAAATCTTTTAAAAAAAGAGCTCAAAAGCTACAATAGATTTTATGCCGAGCACAAAAATGACTGATTTACATCTAAATTTATACTCATATTCAAATATGAACCTTTATTACCAAAATGTTTTTACAATTATTTGAAATGTTTTTATTGTATTTACAAAACATTGACACAATATTCATATTTATTATTTATACTCTAAAATAAGTTTTTTAATATATTAAAAACTTAAATTGAAATTATATTGAAATTTTCAAATATGAAATCAATATAATTTTTTCAAGTCAAAATTTTTGGGGGTTCATTTTATGAATAAAAAAGTCAAATCGATAATCGCAGCAATGGTTATTGCTGGAACTATACCAGCTATTACACCTGCTGTAGCAAAAGCAGCTGAAAGTACATGTCCTAATTCAGTAAATCAACAGGCTCTGTCAAAAAATGTACTAGCTAATTATCCTCAGCTCAGTAATTTGAAAATTTTTACTTCAGAAAAGTCAATTGGGAATAAAAACACTTGTACTACCAAGGTGCAGACAAATTCCAATAAGGCTTCTGCCAACACAAATCAAAATACTTCATCTGCAAAACCGGTACAAAATAGTGGACAATCTTCTAATATAAGCACTGAAGCAAATGAAGTTATAAAATTAGTCAATGCAGAAAGAAGCAAAAATGGACTAGCTCCACTTAAAGCCAATACCGAATTATCCAAAGTGGCAGCAGTGAAAGCCCAAGATATGATTGACAAAAACTATTTCAGCCACAATTCACCTACTTACGGATCGCCTTTTGACATGATGAAAAAATTTGGTATAAGTTACACAGCAGCAGGTGAAAATATAGCATATGGCCAGAAAACTCCTTCTGAAGTAATGAATGCCTGGATGAACTCTGCAGGCCACAGAGCAAATATATTAAATTCTAATTTTACAGAAATTGGAGTTGGAGTTGCCAAAGATAAAAATGGAACTCCCTATTGGGTTCAGATGTTTATAAACCCTGGTAAATAGTCAATCTTAAATATTTGAAGGAAGTGCTGAAAAACTACTTTAAAAGTATCTTTACAGCACTTCCTTGATCTTCTAAAAAATAATATAGTTGCACATATTCACGATTTCAGTACATATTATTCAATAAGAACTAGTCCATAACAATTGAGCTGATCTTTTCTTTCTTTATTCTTTAATACACCTATAGGAAATCCATTTGCCTTTATCGTAGCAAATACATCTATACCACAGGCCTCCATAGATGGCCTTGCTTCACCTGGATGCCTGCAATTTCCCATATCACATTCTTCGCACAGCTTACAAGGGCCTGCTCCAAAACCAAATGCCTTATAATAACCTGATAAAAAAATATTTTTTTCAATTTCCACTGCAATTTTAGTAGTGGAAGCCAAATCCATCTTGCACTGTATGAGAATAGCCTTGTCATAACAATCAATTATCTGCTGTGTCTCCTTATAAGAAGGAGCTTTAGGCGGACAACAATTGCTTCTGTTATAATTGCCGCATCCAAATTTACACTTCATTATTGTCCATGCAGCTGTTTCTATTGTATCTGTATCAATTATTTTGGCATCATATGCTCCAAGCTCCTTGGCTACTTCGATATATTTCTTCAAATCATCCTTCATTTTAAATTCCCCCAAAATCAAATAATATTTTTCATCCATTTCAAATTAATTATATACCAGATAATCATCCCGTACTCAATATATAATTATCAATCATACTTTTTTTCTATATAATATAATAAAGTGCAATATGGAATAACTGATTACAGGAGGATTGATAGCATGAAAAATATATGTGTGTATTGCGGTTCAAATTCAGGTACACGTAAAGAATACAGTAAAGGTGCACGATTACTTGGAAAAGAATTGGCAAAAAATCAAATACAGCTTATATATGGAGGTTCCAATTCAGGTCTTATGGGGCAAATCTCAAATGAAGTTTTAAAAAATGGTGGTAAAGTTACTGGTGTTATTCCTGAAATACTTCTTTTAAACGAGCCTCCTAATCACAAATTGACTAAACTCATATATGTTAAAAACATGAGCGAAAGGAAAGAAAGAATGTCAGATCTTTGTGATGGATTTATTGCTCTCCCAGGGGGACTCGGCACTTATGAGGAATTATTCGATACCATAAGCTGGGCCAGACTTAAAATTCATAAAAAACCTATAGGATTACTGAATATAGAACATTTTTTTGATCCTCTTTTAGACATGCTTAAGAATTCATGCAGAGAAGGTTTCATAAATGACTTAAGCCTCAAATCTCTATTGATTTCAAATAGTCCCCATCAATTGGTAAATAATATGATAAACTACAAGTCTAGTTAAAAACCTGGGGGAAAATTTTATTATCAAAGTTTTCCCCTAACTTTCAATCTTCAGCTATTTGATGATCTGCGCAATTATCCTCGCTATATACTTGGTAGAGGCTTTGGATTCATCCGTAGTATTTATCTGGGACCCTATCTCCATAAGTATTGCATTGTTGCTCATGCCCTGGTTAAAATACCTTGTTCCATAATTATAATACAAATTAACCCCCCTGGAAAGACCCGGATACAGCTTGTTTGAAAGATCTATTATCTGATTTGCCAGTTTCATATTCTTGTCAAAATGAGGATTTTTTTTCGTCATAACCAGCATAAACTTGGATACATTTTCTCCATTTAATTTTACAGTCACTGAATTTTTATCTTCAGCATAATCCCTGTGCATATCTATTATGAGCTTGAAATCTCCATATTTTTTTAAGTATTTTCCCAAGGTTACCGAAGATCTTGCATAACTTTGATTATATCCCTGTGCATCGTGGACAGTGGTATCATTTATTGCAGAAATGCCGTATTTGTTGAGCTCTGTAACCAGCTGCTGCCCTACGGCACAGACATTTTTAGTATCATCAGAACTATTTGCATCTCCTGGTTTATAGCTTTCCGTAGTATGGGTATGATAAATAAGTATATCCGGCTTTTTGCTGTTCATCTTTCTCTTCAGACTTGGATCAAACACATCTGTACTTTCAGCGGAACTATTATCTCCCCTGCTCAAATTTTTGTCATCGTCTGTTTTAGCTATCTGTTTATCATCAAGCTTAAACTCATTCACGCTGCCATCCGATATACCACCCCCTAAAAAGGCCACTTCCCTTCCCAGTATACTAAGTGGATTTTTATAACTTATATTAAAAGGCTCTAAAACTAAATTTTTCAGCGAAAAATTATTTTCTGCCATATCTTCTTCATCAAAACAGGTGGCTTTAACTGCAGGCATCGCATAATTCAGTATTTGAACATATAACATGTTTCCTCTAATATTGTTATTTTGATTATTATTTGCCTCAACCAAATAGGGCAATACAATTACAAATACCAGGCTTATAATCAAATTGAGCATTTCAAATCTAGGCTTATCTTTTCTGCTAAATTTTTTATAATTCACAATATATTTACTGCTTTAATCAAAAAGCAGTTTTTCCCTCCCTTCACAACTGAAATTCACTATGAATCCATTATCATCTCTTATCCAAAATCCAATATGCAAAGACAGTGATGGGAATCGTAAATATAAGCCCTATACTACTCGCAAAAGTCTTTATTACATCCGAGGCAATCATATCCTGGTTTATTATATCTATAAAGCTGCTTTTACTCACCATATATCCCAATACCAGAAACACAGTGCCACTTATATAGGCCAGTACTAAAGTAGTTGTCATTGTTCCTATAGTGTCCCTTCCCACACTCATTCCTGCTTTTATAATATTTCCGTTTGAAATCCTGGGATTATTTTCTCTTAACTCATTCATAGTTGAAGCTATAGACATACTTATATCCATTACCGCACCCAATGTACCTATAAGTATTGATCCAAACAAAATTCCCTTAAAATTCAAAGTGCCCTTTAAAAGAGAATCCATAAGCAGCTGGGCATCTTCCGTTCCAACTCCCGATACCCTTGCAGAGTTAATATAAACATATGCTATAATACCTGCTATAATGACTCCACTGCTTGTTCCCAAAATTGCAGCTGCACTTTTCCTATTAAATCCGCTCACTATAATCAGGCTTATTATTGTTATAGCAATACAAACAGCTGTTGAGACAACAATAGGATTATATCCTTGTAAAATCAGCGGTAAAAATACTTTTACAATTATCAAACAGGTTATTGTTAAAGTTATCAGGGACTTAAAACCTCTTATTCCACCTATTAAAATAATAGATATCATAAAAAATATAAGCAGGTGAAGTAATTGATTCTGCCTAACTACCTGATATACACTTGCTTCGTTTATTTTCCCACTATTGTCTTCGCTTATCGACAGAAACAATTCATCACCTGTTTTAAATTCTATATTATCCGGTTTGGATGGCTGAATAGTATGTGTTATTTCAACTTTTTCACCATCGTGCTTTCCCTCTGTGATCTCTACCTTCAATTTTTGTTGCTTTTCCATAACATTTTTATCCTCTTTATCTGCATCATTGGAAGATATTACATTTATAACTTTGCCCTTTATTATGCTTTCGGCAGTATTACTATCACTTTCACTTCCTTCTGCTCTTACTGAAATAGTACAAAATAGAATAACAGGAATCATAAATAATACTATAAAAAGTAAAAAGCATTTACGTGTTTTAAACAATTTTATCACTCCTCGTACAATTTAATGTTTATTAAATAATATTCAAGTATTTTAAAAATATAACAGCCATATATTTCGAAGTTTTCAGTAAAATTTTTGCCTATTGACATAAACCAGCATATGGAGTATATAATTTAATTACATTTTATTTCTTGACAATAATTCAATACTCCATTATAGTAAATATGTAAATGCAATTCATGTGCATTTACATATTTTAAGGAGGTCATGAAATGTTTAAAAAAAATAAGTTATTTATAATAGCTGCTATTTTCAGCAGTATTATGTTTGTTTTTTCAGGATGCAGTAGTTCAAGTGGGACAAACACCGATAATAAAAGTCAATCGAAGCCAAAAGTAGTGGTATCTTTCAACGACATGAGGGAATTTGCCTCAGCCATCGGAAAAGATAAGATAGATATTACAACCATAATTCCAAATGGCACAGAGCCTCATGACTTCGAACCAACTGCAAAGGATCTTAAAACCCTTAGCAGTGCCAATGTATTTATATACAGCGGACTTGGAATGGAATCATGGAAAGACAAGGTCATAAATTCAGCAAATAATAAAAATTTAATTGCAGTTGATGCCTCAAAAGATATAACTCCAATTAAAAATACAGATGCAGACGAGATAAAGGAGCACGGTCAATATGATCCCCATGCATGGATAAGTTTAAAAAACGCTGAGATCCAATCAAAGAACATAAAAGATGCTTTAGTTAAAGCGGATCCTTCAAATAAAGATTTTTATGAAAAAAACTACAAGAGCTTTTCAAAACAGCTAGAGGATCTCTACAGTGAATACAAAACAAAATTTTCAACTGTTAAAAATAAAAATTTTGTAACCGGTCATGCTGCTTTTGCATATCTCTGCAGGGATTATGGGTTAAAACAAAACAGCGTGGAAGGTGTATTTGCAGAAGGAGAACCTTCGCCCCAAAAATTGGCAGAGCTTGTTAATTACTGCAAGGAGAACAATATAAAAACAATATTTGTAGAAGACATGGTAAGTCCTAAGGTTTCCAATACCCTGGCCAAAGAAGTAGGAGCAAAGGTAGAAAAAATATATACAATTGAAAGTAAAGAAGATAACAAAAATTATATTCAAAGCATGAAGTCCAATTTAGAAATGATATATAGCAGCCTTAAATAACATTTCATCCGCATATTATGCTATAATACAGTAAATACATTCTGAATAAGTACAGACAAGGAAGTGAGCTCCCCTGTGATAAGTTTAATTGCAGCTATCAATAAAAATTACGTAATAGGAAAAAACAACAAACTGATATGGCACATACCAGAGGATCTAAAAAGATTTAAAAAAATAACTCTGGGAAAAACTATCATAATGGGGAGAAAAACTTTCGAGTCACTTCCTAAAATACTGCCAGATAGGAAACACATTGTAATAACCAAAAATAAAAATTATTTGATTTCAGACAATAGTGTTACAGTTGTACATAACATCAAGGACATTTTAAAATACAAAAATTATTCTAAAGAAGTATTTATAATAGGAGGAGAAAAACTCTACAATCAGATGCTGCCCTACTGCAGCAGATTGTATTTAACTGAAATAATGTCTTTTGAAGATGGAGATGCATATTTTCCTAAATTCAACAGAGAAGATTATACATTACTTGAATGTGAGAAGCATTATGATAAAAATATTGAATACAATTTTTTAACTTTTGAAAAAGAGTTTCATTAAAATGCCTATTCAAAATTAACATTTTTATAAGAAATTTTTTAACAAATCTTAATGTAATATTAAGGTTTGTTTTTTATTATAAATCTATACTAAAAAAGAATAATTTAAATTTTGCAGGTGATATAATTTGTTTCAAAACATAGTAAATATTGTTATAACAATCACTACACTTATATCAGTGATTATTTATGCATTCATAATTCACAATAAAAAAACCTATATAATTAAAAACAGCTATGTTCTGGGAACCATAGTGCATATACAGATATTTGGAAATAGATCTGAACAATTAGCAGAAAAGGCATTGGAAAAACTCAGGGATATTGATGACAAAATGTCTGTATTCAAGGACTACAGTGAAATATCAAAAATAAATAGAAATGCCGGATTATCTCCTCAAATCATCAGCAGCGATACCTATTTTGTAATAAAAAAAGCTGTAGAATATGCCGAGCTGTCAGGCGGATCTTTTGATCCCACTATAGGTCCTTTAACATCTCTATGGAATATAGGTACTGAACATGAAAGAATTCCTCAAAAAGATGAAATAGATAAAAAATTAAGTCTGGTCAACTATAAGGACATAATTTTAGATGAAGGTACCAGATCCATCAAGTTGAAATATAAAAATCAGTCAATCGATGTGGGAGGTATAGCCAAGGGATTTGCAGCAGATACAGTTAAAGGCCTGTTGTCCAAACATCACGTTAAAAGTGCCTTAATCGATCTGGGCGGAAATATTTTTGCCCTGGGCCGCAAATGCAGCGGTGATTTATGGAGTATAGGCATTCAAAACCCATTTAAACACCGTGGAGAATATATTGGTATAGTAAATGTTAAAGACAAGTCCCTAGTTACATCAGGCAATTACCAAAGATATTTTATGAATAGCGGCAAAAAATTCCATCACATACTGGATCCTAAAACAGGATATCCTTCAGAGAGCAGCATTGTAAGTGCTAGTATTATATCCGACAATTCCATTGACGGCGACGGATTATCCACAGGCATCTATATTATGGATGTACATAAATCCATGGATTTAATAGAATCTCTGCCGGGCATAGATGCAATATTGATTACCAATGCAAAAAAAGTGTATATTACATCAGGTATTGTTGAAAATTTCAAGCTGACTGACAACGAATTTAAATATATCAAAAATTATGAGCAGGAAAGGATCTGTTAATATGACAAAAAAGATTAAAAAAATACAAATTTCCAGACACATTATACAGCTGATTTTGTTTTTTCTGCTGCCTGGTATGTACATACTGACCTTTAGTGAACTAAAATCAATTTTACAGATGATTGTCAGCGGCAATTTCAATTTTATTCAGGCTTTTCCGGGATTGATGGAATTTATAATAACAACTGTCTCCACCATTTTAATGGGCAGATTTTTCTGTGGATGGCTCTGTGCCTTTGGTACTTTCAATGACTGGATTCACATAATATCAAAAAAGGTCTTTAAAATTAATTTTAAAGTAAGTGAACAGCTTGATTCTATATTGAAATATATAAAATATATAATTTTATTTATCATCCTGATCCTCCTATTTAAAGGTGGAAACACTATTTTAGATGGTTCAAGTCCCTGGGATGCCTTTGCACAGATAAGTGATCTGTCCACTGTACTGTCGTCTTTAACCGTTGGATTTATACTTTTGGTTTTAATAACTCTGGGAAATATTTTTATTGAAAGATTTTTCTGCAGATATCTGTGTCCTCTGGGTGCCGTATTTTCCCTGGTATCCAGAATGGGTATATTTAAAATAAACAAACCCGGTGACAAATGCGGCAGATGCAGACTATGCACAGATAATTGTTCAATGGGCTTAAAGCTCTACAGCATGAACAGTGTCAAGGGGGGCGAATGCATAAATTGTCTAAAATGTATAGAAACATGCCCCAGGAGAAATCCCCGTGCAAGCATACTGGGTGAAGATGTGAATCCAGCAATGGCAGGTTCTTTTGCCATTTTCATCTTCACAGGTATATATGGTTTAACCAATTTAGGAAGTTCAATTTTAACACAAAAAGGCCTAGCTTCCCCAAATAATGTAGTCTCCACCAGTAAAAGCAAAACGTCAAACAGCAATAGTCAAACTGCCGTAAATTCAAATGCTTCACAAAAAGCTAAATACAAAGACGGTACCTATATTGGAACCGGCACAGGATTTCATGATGGTACAACAAAAGTCTCCGTAACTGTAAACGGCGGCAAAATCACTGATATAAAAACAATATCAACAGGTGATACTCCAAGATTCTATCAATACGTTGAAGACACCATACCTGATGAAATAATTTCAGCCCAGTCAAGTTCAGTTGACACCGTATCCGGAGCTACCTACAGCAGCAGAGGACTCATCGAGGCAGTTCAAAATGCATTAGATAAAGCTGTTTAATATTCTATAGAAGAGTAAACCTGAGTCTGCCGAGGCAGGCTCAGGTTTATATCCTTCAATCACTAAATTCACATCTTTGGCACAGTGATTTAATTGTATTTATCAAATCTTTTTCAATATTGGAAATTCTGTGTCTTTTGTTGATTACCATTATGACTTCTATTTCCAGGCTTGTATTATTTATAAGAAGCGTATTTATTGAATCGGAACCTTTATAATAATTAATCATCATTTTGGGCACAAAAGATATGCATGTACCATCACCTACAACCTTCTCTATTACATTTAAATTATCAAATCTATAGGCCACCTTTAGATTCCCATATTTATGTAATATTTGGGAAATGCCGCATCTCGTCTCATATCCGGTATTATAAAGTGCCACAGGCTGATTTAATGCTTCTTCTATAGAAATTGTCTCTTTATCTCCAATTGTAGAATTCTTGCCTGCAATCACCATGAGATTATCTTTGAAAAGTTTCTTTATGATAATATCACTAGATTTTACATATTGTTCTGTTTTCAAGTTAATACTTATATCCGCTCTTCCTGAAAGTAAATCATGAAGTATGTCATTTGACTCTCCCACCTTTACCATCAAATTTATTTTGGGATGTTTATATTTAAATGTGGTGAGTATATTTACCATTATTGTATTACAAAAGCTGGGTTCAACTGCAATGCTTATATCTCCAGTAAGTTTCATGGCATTATTTCTGGTAATATTTTTTATTTCTTCTATCTCATCTATAATGCCTGCTGCTTTTTCTATCACACTTTTACCTATCTCTGTAGGTACCATTCCCTTATTAGTCCTCTTAAAAAGTGTAACTCCCAATTCAAGCTCCAGCTTTGAGATAGATGAACTAATTGCAGGCTGTGACATATAGTTCCTTTCAGCAACCATTGAAATGGATTTAAATTGGGCAACTTCCACTATATAGTAAAGCTGATCTAGACGCATAATATAATTTTCCTCCTTAGAATACCTGCACTTTAGGCAATTATATCATGCAGCATTACTGTTTACAAATTTATCCGAATCAGGTCAAAATACCATTTACTATTTCAATTAAACCTTATTTTGAATTCAATCCACGAATTTTCTTTACAATTTCTTCATCATGAAATATAACTATGTTGGGTATTCCCTGCAGCCTGAACCTGTAAAACAACTCATCATGTTTATCCACATCCACCCAGTATGCTTCAATCCTGCCCCTGTATTCATAAGCTACCCGCTCTACAATTGGTATCTGTTCCCTGCACACCTTACATCTGCGGGCTCCAAAAAGCACCAGTGATGGCATATCATTTTCAAAAGTGAATCTATCAAAATCCTTTTCACCAATTTTTTTCAATGCCATCCTATTCATCTTTTTCGTCATCTTCCTGTATCTGATCTATTAAATATTCCCTCATTTCAAAAAACTCTTTTTGTAATCTAATAGATCTAAAATCTCCTTCTTTAGGCCTTGCCACAGGGTTTTTATATTCCCTGACTATTCTTCCCGGATTAGAATGCATAACAATAATTCTATCTCCAAGTAAAAGTGCCTCATCTACATCGTGAGTAATAAAAAACAAGCATTTTTGAGTCTGCTGCCATATAAAATAGAGATGTTTCTGCATTTTTTCACGGGTAAGAGCATCGAGAGCACTAAAGGGCTCATCCAAAAGTATTATTTTAGGATTGGCTGCCAGTGTCCTTGCAATGGCAGCCCTCTGTTTCATGCCTCCGGAAAGCTGGTGGGGATACAATTTTGCATAATCCTTCAAACCCACTAGTTCCAAATAATGAGAAGCTATTTCAACTCTTCTTCCTTTAGTCATTCCCTTCATCTTCAATCCAAACTCCACATTCTTTTCAATATTTAGCCAGGGAAGCAAATTAGGCTGCTGGAACACCACACCTACCTGTGGATCCGGATTTGTATGCGGACTGCCATCTATAAAAACAGTTCCTTCAGAGGGCGTCAAATACCCTGCAATAATATTTAAGAGAGAAGATTTTCCGCATCCCGAAGGTCCAAGTACACATACAAAATCATTACTATACAGCTGAAGATTTACATTTTCAAGAGCACGGATATCTTTTCCCGACTGATTATAGGTTAGACTTATATTTTTCAGAATTATATTTGATTCAGTACCTTCCTGCTTTAAAAATAAAGGCATACGTGCTGGCTGTATCATAACCATACTCCCTCCATTTATTTATCATATAATTTAGTCAATATAGCCTTCTGATATACGGACAATTCCGGTGAAGATTTTATTGCCTTTTGTGTCAGCAGATAATCGCCTGTACTCTTTAATAATTTTCCAAAGTTACCTGGATTGCTTGAGGTTCCAAAATACTTTGAATCCGTCTGCTCTTTGGAATCCAGAACAATTATTTCTTTCATGGATTTAAGAGTATCCTGCTCCGATAATCCAAGCTCCTTTGAAAGGACTGCAGCAGATTTTTCCGGCTGTTCCTTGTATTCATGTACAGAGTCATTTAAAACAGAAATATACTGTTTCATAACATCAGGATATTTATCTGCAAAGCTTTTGCTTACAATGCCAAGCTCACCTGTGATAATTCCCTTTTTAGCCAGGTCTCCCGAGCTTACGATCACTTTACCGCCATCAGCCAGAAGTTTTGATTTGGTGGTTTCCCATACATATGCTCCCTGAATATCACCTCTCTGCCATGCAGCCAGTATATCAGGCATCTGCATGTCAAGAAGTGTAAGCTGCGACTCTTTAATATTATTCAGCTTTAAGGCACCCAGC
Source organism: Clostridium sp. MT-14 (assembly GCF_042436595.1). Classification (NCBI taxonomy): domain Bacteria; kingdom Bacillati; phylum Bacillota; class Clostridia; order Eubacteriales; family Clostridiaceae; genus Clostridium; species Clostridium sp. MT-14. Next base: position 24,028 of record NZ_JBHMIY010000024.1, on the reverse strand, counting down.
AAACTAAAATGTGAAGTTGAACTGAAAGTAGTAGCTATTTTCTTTCCCTTTATATCGTCAATGGAATTTATTCCCGAATCTTTCTTTACTACAAGTGCTTCACTGTCACCTATAATATCATCCAGATAGTATATATAATATGGAAGTTTATTTGCTATTCCCGTTGCTGCAGGGGGTGTACCTATAGTTGCCAGATCCAATGATCCACCTGCCATAGCTGTAATTATATCACGGCCTGCATCAAATTTTATCCATGAGATTTTTGTCCCGGGAAATTTTTTCTCCACAGCTCCCGTGGCCTTTGCAAGAAGCTCTCCATTTGGAGATGTCATATATCCAATACGTATTTCTTTGGGCTTGTTTTGTCCGGCTGAAGAGCTTGTTTTATTGCTGCTCTGATCACCACCGCCCTGGCATCCTGCTGCAAAAGTCAAAATTACCGCAATTAACAACATAAATACAATTTTAAAATATTTCTTTGTTTTCATCATTTCTCCTCCTCTTCCCCAACCCAGGGTGAAACCTTTCTAAGTGCAAGTCTAATGCAGGCATCGATAAATATGGCAATCAGGCCCATAATTACAATTCCCATATAGACAACATCATTCCTTAAAAATTTACTTGCATCCAGCACCATCCACCCGATTCCAGAAACTGCAGCAACCATTTCAGCTGCTACCAGGGTAGCATAGGATACTCCCACCGCCGTCCTAAAGCCCGTCAATATATCCGGCAGACAAGATGGAAATATCACATAAATAAACAATTTGAATTTAGATGCCCCAAGTGACTTGCAGCCGTTTATTCTGTCCCGGGGTATCTTTTTAACACTGAATACCGTATTGATAAACAATGGGGCAAATCCGCTCAAAAAAAGCAGTATTATTTTTGAAACATCAGTTATTCCAAACCACAACACCAAAAGTGTATAATAGGCAAGAGGCGGAAGCGGCCTGTAAAACTCAATAAAAGGATCCAATATGGCCATCAGAAGCCTTGAGCCGCCTGCCGCAAGCCCCAATGGTACCGCCGTTATAAAAGCAAAAAACAGTGCTGTAAATAATCTTTTCATACTCGAAAATATATGAAAAAATAAGGAATGACCTTTATAGCCTTCTCCCAGTATTTGAATAAATACCGACCAGACATCCCCTGGTGATGGTAAAAACACAGGATTGAACAAATTGAGCTTGCTGCCTGTATACCATATCAGAAATGCCACAACAACTGATATTATGGAAATAATTCTATATTTATATTTTTGTATGGTAAAATTATTTTTTGATATTTTCTTTAACATAAAAATCATTCCTTAAATAACAAATTATTATTTTATCTAGAGCCTCTTTACTGTGAAAGCCTGTAATTTTCCTTGCTACCTCTCCATCTTTAAATATTAAAATAGTGGGTATACCGCTTAATCTAAACCTCTGAACCAATAACTCATGTTTATCCACATCAACGGAATAAATATTTAACCTGTCAAAATACTCCTCTGCCATTTTCTCCAAAATTGGATGCAGCATTTTACAGGCACCGCATCTATCTGCGTTAAAAAATACTATTGCCGGAGTATCGCTGTCAAAGGTGAAACTGTCGAAATTTTTCTCGTCAATGCTCAAAATAGAACTCTTATCCATAAAATGAATCACTCCTCCAGGGCCTGATATATTATTCCACCTTCTGCATTTTTAGGCACGGGAATCCCTGCCAGATAGCTTATAGTTGGAACTATATCCACTACTCCCACATTTCTATCAATGATTTCTCCACTTTTTATCCCGGCTCCTACTGCAGCAAACAATGCTTTCATGGAATGTCCCAAAAGTTCGTGGTTACTCAATCCATTTCCATGACATCTGGTAAATTCAGGCTCCAGTATATAAAATATATCTCCAGAATTTTCACCACCCAGTCCAAGGACCTCCATATCTTTTCTGTTCAATGCAAAGCTTATGACTCTTCTTCCGGTTTTAGGATCCCTGTAATTGTACAGATCATCTATTATTTTTTCTACCAATTTGTCATAATCTTTAGGATCAACAATTCCTTCAGGATCCCTTCCCTTTAAATTTATATATATAAATGTAGCTCTTTGGGAAATCGCAGTGGTATGCTGCCAATCTATCTGCAGTTTTCCATCCACCTCTTTTAATTTAGTGTATCCAAGCTCTCTCATTACACCTGTATTGATTCCCCACATATCCCCTATTAGAGGAAATTCTGTTTTAGGGTTTTTTCCCACACCACCGTGATCGGAAACAATAAATATGGTTGTTTGCCCGTCAAGTCTCTTCAGCATTTCTCCTATAAATTTGTCACTCAATTCATATATTCTGTATATTAAATCCCTATATCTTTCGTATTCTTTCGAAGTCTCCTCAAATGTATAATCCAGATAAAAATGATTGTACATGTCAATTCCATGCATATGAACATAAAAAAGATCCCATTCTTTATTATCAAGCAGATAATTAATAGCTTTTACATGCCAGTCATACATCTCTGTAATGGATTCAAACATAATTTCATCGGCGGTCTTGTTCAATCTGTCATAATTGGTGGGTTGAAGCATGGGTCCTACTTTATCATATATTTCCCCTCCTATCTTGTCCGGGTAGAAATATTTTCCACTGTATAAATCCAGTACAAAGGAATAATAAAATTTCAGCTTGCTTCCATCGCTTTCCAGGTTGATTATTCTTATTTTATAAGCTACTTTGGTACTTTTGCCATCTATTCTGTAATTGTCATAGATCCAATTGCTCCATTCACCTGCTTTTGCCTCTCCAATTGGATTTTCATCTTTTTTTCTCCTATATATCTTTACCTTATTATAATTTTTACCGTCCTCTGCTACTATAAGTCCATATCTTCTGGCCATGCCGCTGTTTACAGGAAGCACAACTTCCTTTGCTCCATCAGGTGCATTTTTCCATCCAGAAGCCCATCTAATGGGAGTTGTTATCTGATCCGCATTTGGAACGTCTGCAGAGGATTCACCAGTCTCTTCAGAAGTCACAATGTCAGGTTCAGTATATCCATATCCATCGTACTCTGACTTGCTTATGTCAGCTTTTATAGATGAAACCTCCCCCTCAACTCTGCAGTCGGTACCTGTATTGTCCAATACATGGGGTATTTCTTTTATTGGAAAATCACCTTCAATACAGTTATATACTTTTTCATAATCCACATATCCCCTTAAATTTGTATATATACTTGTCCCATCTACATATATATCATTTTTAGTCTTTGGCGGCCATGCAGTGGGATAATTAAACAATATGCTTTTTTTGCCTGAACGGGCATAAGCTTCCCATATGGTTTCTGCCTTTAACAGCTCAGAATTAAAACCATAATCCAGCTTATCAAGCGGATTCCCAAGTGTATGATTCCAAAAACAAGTTATACCATGAGTATTGGGAAATGCTCCAGTAGCCAGAGATGCCCAGTTTGGAGGAGTGATTGCCGGCAGGACACTTCTCATGGAATAATCTTTTGTCGTAACACCCCGGGATATTACCTTCTTAAAATTTGGCAGCTTTCCTTCTGCTACATATTTTTTTACCTGCAGTGCATCTGCTCCATCCAGCCCCAGCAGGAGTACTTTTTTAGCTTTTATATTACTATATGACATTTTTTACCTCCCAAAAATACATAATAAAATAAAAAAACCGGATAACAAATTAAATACACAGCTGCGTACTGTATAAAAACTTGCCTCCAGTTTTCTGGTCAACAATTTTAAATTTAGATACATACTATAGCATTTTGTGTTCACTGTCAATTAATTAATATTTATGCCCCCGATAAATCTCAGTTATTTTACTGTTTTGCAATTGAAATCAGCAGAAAAAAGCATCTGATACATAGGTACCGGTGCTTATTTGCATAATTTATGATTTTTTATAAAATTCCCATACAACTTCGATTAAATGCTTTCCAGGGCTATGAGCGCTGCCCCTACAGCACCCACTATCTGCGGTTCCTGTGGTATAAATATTTTGCTGCCAAGCTTTTCTTCGAGACATTTCACCACACCTATATTTTTGGCAACTCCCCCGGTCATCATATAAGCTTCTTTTTTGCCAACTCTGTTTGCAAGAGAAAGTGTCTTTGTTGCAACTGACTTATTCAGTCCATGAATTATATCCGGTATTTCCTTATTCTGCGCAATAAGCGATACAACCTCAGACTCCGCAAACACAGTGCACATACTTGTTATATCTATATCTTCCTTCCAATTCAAGGATCTTTTTCCCATTTCATCTAATGGAACTTCCAGAGTGCGGCTCATCATCTCGAGAAACCTTCCCGTACCTGCCGCACATTTGTCATTCATGGCAAAATCCATCACTTTTCCCCCATCATCCAGCCTTATGACCTTACTGTCCTGCCCTCCTATATCAATTATGGTTCTAATCTCATTATTCAGAAAATAAGCTGCCTTTCCGTGACATGTTATTTCAGTTATTTCTCTATCTGCAAAGGGAATGCTTACACGTCCATATCCCGTGGAAATTATTCTGGAAAGCCTGTCACGTTCTATTCCTAATTTTTTCAGAGCTTCTTTCATGGCCTTTTCTGCCCCTCTCTGACTTTTGGCACCAGTTCTGACTATTGAATAAGAAAGTATTTCTCTGTTTTTATCCATTATAGCAACATTTGTGGATGTGGAACCGCTGTCTATGCCTGCGACTAAAATATCATCCTTTATATTGGCACCATAATTTCCTCTATGTTGTGTATTCTTTGACTTGATTGTCTCAACAAAAGCCTCTATTCTGGTTTTCATCTGTCCATTCCCCTCTTCTGTATAATCGGTCTCTATTTTCAGCATAGGTATGGAAATTGATTTTTTTAATACAGCATATTCAAAAGAATAGGCATCACAAAATTTTGTGGTATGATATATTATGCCATCTAGCTCACCTAAATTTTCAGATAAAACCCTAATTCTATCCCTATTGTCCACCATTCTCATGCAGGGAAATGAATTCAATAAAAAAGAAGCATAGCTCAATAGGAAGTCCTCATCTTTTTCAAGTACAGTTGATTTTGTAAAATTTCCCGTACAGGTAAAATCAAAATCCACAGAAGCACCGGCTTCTTCAATTTGTCTGAGGGTAGAACTCTTTATTCTGGAACCCATAAGCGCAATTTTGATACCCGCTGATTTTTTATGTATCTCATCTTTTCTGGTATTGACCAATTCTATAAATTTACCCCTGTCAAACTTTTTTCCTGTAAATTTTTCCATTGACCTTATAAATTTCATCATTTCATTTTTCATAATGAGATCAGAGGCCCTATTTCTTTTTCTTGGAACATCTATAAGGTATACATATTTAAATTCAGCTGTGCTTTTAGCCACATCGTACAATCGTTTAATACTGTCACAGCAGTTTACAAGTACTAAATTACAGATTCCCGAATCAATACACTCCTCAAGTACTGCCTTTGCATAAGTGCATATATTGGGATGCATCAGAGTTTCAGCCCTGTTAAATCCGGAAACACGGGGAGCAATTTTTACTGCTTCCTGCCCAAAAGAACTTATAATATGAATTGGAGTGTATTTACATACATAACCTATCACTTTGCCACCTTCTGTCTATTGCTCAGTATTTCCATAAATGCTTCAACTCTGGTCTTAATTTGACCTTCATGGGCATTTCGTCTGTCTACACCGTCTCCATCTATAGATAGATAAGGTATATTTTTCTGTTTTAAAGCCTGCTTTAAAAGCATTGTACCACCACTGCACTCTTTACACCCAAAAGAACACAAATTTATGACGCCGCTGGCATTAAAATCTCGGGTCATCTTCATTATGTTTTGTATTTTCCTCTGGAAAGGACCATTGAGCCTGTTTTTGAGGAATTTTCTAGCCAAAGCCTCAAATGGATGATTATAATCCATCTCATCCAAATTATCTAAATTATAATCACAGGCAAGAAGTTGACAATCAGGATTCAGGTTAAGATAACTTTTTAGTGTTTCACTGTAAAAAGGCATGATATGGCTCCACAACACCCTTTTTCCACTATAATCAGGATATTTTTCTATATCCTCAGCCTGCATTTTATAAAAATTCAGTATTTCTGCCCTGCCTATTCCAAGATGAGATGCAAATAATTTGTACATCTCCAGTGTAAGAGTATTTGGAAAATACTTGTATTTAAGTCTCTCGTAAAATTTACGCATATATACTTTAGTGCTATTCTCAATTTTTATCACTTCTTTAAATTTATCCTCATCAAATTTTAATTTCATTATATCCTGGATAAATTCCACTATTTCATGGAGCTGTCCCACCACATATGCTTCCGTATCCTCATTATATTCATAGGGTATATCTAAATAATAATAGGGTATGTTGTACTTATGAGAAACAAACCTTATGGTATTAAGATTGCCATCACATATCATAGAGGAGGTTAGGGAAAATCTTGGTTTTGGAATAACTTCCTCCTCTACGGCCCCTATAAATGCCTTGTGATAACTGCAGAGGGTGTCGGAAATACCTGATCTCTCAGCACAGTCTATAAACACATCCTCACATTGGGTACCTGAAAGGAAGGAAGAAAATCCTTCAATTAAAAATGGATTTATACCCATGGCATAAAATATTTCAACAGGTGAAAATATGGTAACAAAAGCTGAATTGTCAGGATTTTTAAGGGGGTTAAGTATAAAATCAACGCAGAGTTGATTTAAATAATTAAGAGAAGGAGGTATCTTCTTATCCCTAAATTTTGAAACTAAAAATTTTTCAAAAGAAAATCCAAATTTTAATAAATTAAATGCCTTAGAAGGATTATCTACACTTTTTTTTATATACTTTCCATAAGATTTAATCAAGTCCATTTTAAAAACCTCTCTACCTTTAGTCCTGAAATTATGTTATCATATTATATTGTAAAATGCAAAATTTGCAAATTACCATTGGAAAATACAAGAGGAGGAACTATTTTGAAAAATTATCGTGAACTTCAGCAATTGCTATTATCAATAGATGGAAGAGGTTATTCTGCCTACAAGGAATTAAGAGGTGAATACAATTTTGGGAAATACGTACTTTCTGTGGATCACGTCCAGTCGGATCCCTTCGCCCCACCATCGAAAGCACGTATAATCATGTCCAGAAAGGAAGCAGGTTTCCCTGAAGAATTTTTGAATTCAAAATATAAAATAATAGCAGTATCCGACTTTTTGACAAGAACTTTTTCACACAATATTAAAAATTTCAATGGAGCTCCAAATATAAAAAAGTTAAGTACATTTCTATCCATAGACACCTGTGGGCAGGAGATGCTGGAGAGAACATCTGCAGTCATAAAGCAGGATCATATTGAAGCCAGATTTGAAGTTGAACTGCCCGCTTCCGGGCGAAGAATTCGCGGTAAATCCGCCGTTGAAATTTTTTTCGATATACTCCCCGGAATTGTAAATTCATCACTGCTTTTTAAAAACATAAATGGAACCAAATTAAAAAAACAAATTGATCTAATACTCGATCAAGAATTTATCAGAGAAGAATTAAACAAAAAAGGTCTTATAGCTTTTATCGCCAACGGAGCCATTTTACCAAGGGAAAACGGAATATCCGACAGACCGTTAAAAGAGGCAGGTGCAGTTCCCTTTAAAAGTCCTGAAAGCCTTGAAATAGAATTGTCTCTTCCAAATCACGGTACAATAAAGGGAATGGGAATTCCAGAAGGCATAACCTTAATTGTAGGAGGTGGATATCATGGAAAATCCACACTTTTAAAAGCCCTTGAACTTGGAATATACAACCATATTCCAGGCGACGGCCGGGAATACGTAATAACCAGAAATGATGCTGTTAAAATACGTGCAGAAGACGGCCGCAGAGTGGAAAAGGTAAATATCAGTCCCTTTATAAACAATCTTCCAAACAATAAGGACACCTTGAAATTCTCCACGGATAATGCCAGCGGAAGCACCTCTCAGGCAGCAAATGTGATGGAAGCTCTGGAATGTGGAAGCAAGCTCTTATTGATAGATGAAGATACTTCCGCCACAAATTTCATGATAAGGGATGGGCGCATGCAGAAACTCGTTTCAAAGGATAAGGAGCCCATTACCCCTTTTATAGACAAAATTCGCCAGCTATACCACCAGTACAAGGTTTCGACTATATTGATTGTAGGTGGATCTGGAGATTATTTTGACGTGGCAGACCATATAATCATGATGGATGAATACATCCCAAAAGAGGTTACAGAGCAAGCTAAAAATATTGCAGATAGTTCTGGATATAAAAGAGAAAAATCAGGTGAAACCATTTTTGGAGATATAACTCCCCGAATACCTCTAAAATCCAGTTTTGCCCATACAGGAAGATCATTTAAGATAAAGGCCAAGGGAAAGCATATAGTTCTCTATGGTAGATCATCTATAGATCTTTCGGCTCTCGAACAGCTTATAGACAGCAGTCAGACCAACTGCATAGCATTGATGCTCGATTTTATTTCAAGTAAACTGATAAATGACAAGACGTCAATTTCACAAGTTGCAGATGCATTGTTTCGTCAAATAGAAACTTCGGGGTTGGATTTTCTATCACCTCATACAGGCCATCCCGGAAATCTGGCACTTCCTAGAAAATATGAGCTCTGTGGGGCGATAAACCGTTACAGAGGCCTTAAGATGAAAGAATAAAAGAATAATTATATTCAAGTATCAGAGCTCAAAGTGCATGTATATAAAGCAGGGAAGATTTTCAGTTGTTACCGAAAATTTTCCCTGCTTTCTCTGTTCATTATCAATTACAAATTGCTCATTGTACTAATTATCAGGATCTAAATACAACTTCTTCCTTGGAAAACATGACTTTTGCCAAAAATATAGTGGCTATCACATATACAACGTGCCATCCCAGTACTATGGAGATATGTACAGGACTAAATATTCCCGCAATGGCTTCTTTCATAACTGCCACTGCATTAACTATGGGAATATTAAAAAATAAAATTCCTATAGTTTTGGCGTCCATCATAAATGGTATATATGTCAAAATCATAACAGGTACTATAAACCCTCCAAGATAAGTATTGGCTTCCTTCATGGAACGGGCAAATATGCTTATAGATATTTCAATTGAGCTTAGCGCTATGAGTACAAATACAGATACCACTCCCATGACTACAAAGGCACCTATTGAAATTGTAACTCCTCCTCCATCTGAAAATATGTAAAGCATGGAACCTACCATGGAAGCTAATGTAACTATCAGTGTAATAAGTGCCACAGATGAAATAGCCATAAGTTTCCCCCAAAATATAGACATTCTTCCCACGGATGTCGACAAAAGAGGTTCAAAAGTTCCCCTTTCTTTTTCACCTGCCACCAGATCCGCTGCTATTCCTATAGTAGGACTTATCATAAAAATAATAAGCAGTGTTGGCAGTACACTTAAAATACCAAAAGCTATGGGATTATTGTCCCTTTTACTTAGAGCTTCTTCCTTTACTTCAAAAGGAGTCAATACCTGGCTGCTGATGCCTTTTGCCTGAAGTCTTCCATCAACAACAGATTTACTGTATTTATCAAAAATATCCTTTATCATGGAGGATGCCATGGAAGATTTATTTGAATCCTGATCATATATTATTTTGACATCCGTTTTACCTTCAGCTGCAACTTTCGAATCAAAGTCCACAGGCACATTTATTATAAGGGATATATCACCCTTTTTAAGTTTTTCGTCTGCATTTCCACTGTTATCTATTGTTATATTCTTCATATTTTCTAACATCTTATAAATTGAAGAATTTTCATTTCCCCTATAGGCAATGGTTATGTTTTTCTGAACGGATTCTGTGGTGTCTTTCATAGTAAAATCTATTATCTTAAACATGGCAGGATACATTATAATGGGAAGAAGTATTGTAAATATAAGAGTTTTCCTGTCCCTGAAAATATCTGTAAGTTCCTTTTTTAAGATTATCCAGAAATTATTCATGTATATCGCCTCCCACCAGTTTCATAAATATCTCCTCCATGTTGCCACTATTATACTTTGATTTTAAATATTCCACAGTTCCCTGTTCTACAAGCTTACCCTTATGAATTATTACAACTCTGTCACAGAGTTTTTCAACTTCTGCCATAGAATGGGAGGACAGCAGAATTATCTTGTTTTCACTTTTGCATTTAAAAATAAATTCATGTATGACCCTAGCTGCAGAAACATCTAATCCAGTGCTTGGCTCATCAAATAACATCACTTTTGGAGAATGTATTATAGCCCGTGCTATGGACACCTTCTGCTTCATACCCCTTGAAAATTTACCAGCTTTTCTGTCTATATATTCCGACATCTCAAGATCTCTTGTCAATTCAGTTATCCTTTTGTCTATTTTTTCCTGTGACATCCCATATAGTCTTCCAAAATATTCTATATTTTCCCGGGCCGATAATCTATCGTATATCCCAACTTCTCCTCCAAACAGAATTCCTATTTCTCCTCTGACCTTCGAAGGTTCCTCAATCACATCATATCCATTTACCACTATAGTTCCACCGCTTGGTTTCAACATTGTAGAAATCATCCTTAAAGTTGTGGTTTTTCCTGCACCATTTTCGCCCAAAAGTCCCACTATCTCTCCTTCATTGGCACTGAAAGACAAACTATCTACAGCTTTTACCTCCTTGAATTTCTTACTTACATTTTTTATTTCAAGCATATTTACCTCCTTTTACATATGAAGAAAGTATCTTCGGACACACCTGTCTTCATATATATCATTAAATTATACGATTTGTCAATGAATATAAAAAATTACTATAAAGAATATATAAAAAATATTATTCATAGTAATTCTTAAATAAAGTTTCTTTTGTACTATTTAGTGTATTGATAATCCGCTCCATACTCTCTTATACCTTAAATTTTAACAACATTTTATTCAGCTTCTGGGCGAGATCAGCCTGAGTCTGAGCAGTAAATGCTACTTGTTCTATTGCTTTTGTAGTTTCATCTACACTGGACTTTATTGATTCTACATGACCCGAAGACTGCTGTGATGTATTTGCCATGCTTTGAACAGCTTCACTTACCTGATTCACCGTTGCCGCAAGTTCTTCTGACATGGATGCCATTTCATCGGACATTTTGCTTAAAAACTCTGCATCCTCGTAATATTTGCTTCCCAATTCCTCAAAGTTTTCAAATCTGCTGCTTACATTTTCATTTACAAATTTTAGCACATCTTTACTATACTGTGCAAGGTTTCTAAAAGCTTCTTGAACCTTTACTATAGTATCTTGAATTCCAACTACAGCTTTTGAAGACTGCTCTGCCAATTTTCCAACTTCATCTGCCACCACTGCAAATCCTTTTCCCTGTTCTCCTGCTCTGGCTGATTCTATAGAAGCATTCAGTGCAAGAAGATTAGTCTGTTCAGCTATACTTGCAATAGTGTCTGCCATAACTTTTATATTTTCTACCACTTTTCCATCCTCTATAGCTTTAATAACATTATTTGCTTTACTTTCATATAATTCATGTGATTCTTCCACAGCATCTTTTCCTTCTTTTCTTGCAGTCGAAGCTCTCTTCTTAAATTCATTTGCATTATTACTTCCTTCCAATGCTTTTTGAGAAAGTTCATTTATACTCGAATTCACTTCCTCCACAGAAGCTGTTATCTCTTCTGCAGCTGCACTGTTTCCTTCAATACCAGTTGCCACACCGGTGATGGAGTTATCTACATCCTCAGCCTTTGCAGATAACTCTTCAGCTACAGCAGAAAGCTCCTGACTTGAACTACTCATATGCTGGGAATTTTCTTCAATTTCTTTTATAAAATTTCTCAGATTTCCCTGAGCTTTTTCCATAGCTCTAAATGCCTTTCCAAATTCATCATTTCTATCAATTTTATAATCACGGGTTAAATCAAATTTGGATAGGCTTTCTGCAAGATTTACCATTTTTACTATGGATTCATTTATGTCCCTGGGTATAAAAAGCTGAAATATCACTGCAAATACAATTCCAACTATAATCAATAGAGTAGTAACAACACCCTTATAGGAAAATGACAGTATCCCTACGACACCTATAGCGGCAATTATTATAACCATAATTCCAAAACATAATGATAGCTTTGTTTTCATTCTCACGTTTTCTAAAAATTTCATATTAATTCTCCTTATTATATGATTCACTAATATTATCCCAAATCTCATATGAATTTTTCAAGTTCTTAATTAACTTTTCAGAATCTACTGGTCTGCTAAATATATATCCCTGCATTTTATTACACTTAATGCTTTTTAAAAATTTTAACTGTTCATATGTTTCTACCCCCTCTGCTATCACTTCAATATTCAAATCTCCCGCCAAATTTACAATGCTTTTTAAAATCATCTTACTTTTTTCACAGTTTTGTATATTACAAATAAAGGATTTATCTATTTTAATACCATCAATTGGTAAATCCTTTAAATAGTTTAACGAAGAATATTTCGTTCCAAAATCATCTATAAATATTTTTATTCCCATATCTTTTATTTTAGAAAGTACACTCAACATTTTTTCAGATAGATCAATTAATATTCTCTCAGTAATTTCAAAGCAGATATAATTTGCTTTTATTCCAGTATTCTTTAAGACAAAATCTACAAAATCCAAAAATGAATCTTCCTCAAGCTGCTTCTTTGATATATTTACAGACATGTAGATTTTTTCATATCCTAAATCATTGCATCTTTTAGCCTGTACAAAAGCTTCATATAGCACAAATTTGCCTATTTCATTTATCATTCCATTCTGTTCCACAATATCTATAAAATAAGAAGGAAATTTTATAGTTCCATTATAATTCCACCTTATCAATGCTTCTAATCCGTAGATTTCCATTTTGTCAATATCAACTTGAGGCTGATAATACAAAATAAATTCTTTATTAACTATGGCTTTTACAAGATCATTTTCAATTTTCACTCTATCCATAATTTCAACATTCATCTTTTCCTCATAAAACTCATATTGATTTTTCCCAAGTTTTTTAGCCTTCATAAGAGCCATATCTGAATTTCTCATCATTTTATCGCCATTTATCACACCATCAGTATAAAAAGAAATACCAATATTCAATGCTATGGATACTTTTTCTCCATCAATCTCCATCATTTTATTAAATAGGCTCAAAAAATATTCTGCTTTTAATCTTGCTTTTTCAACATCTCCACAGCTGTAATCTATAATAGCAAATTTGCTATCCTCTACTTTACATAGTATTTCATTATTTAAATTATTCTTAAATATATCTGATACTTTTTTTAATAGAGTTTCTTCAAAATCTTGCCTGTATACATCCTTTATTTTTTCAAAATTATATATACAGATATAAAACAATACTAGGTTCCTTTTGCTCTTTAAGCTTGCATTATTGAAAAATTTATTCAATTTAACGGTCATAAACAATTTATTGGGAATATTGGTTGTAATATCATAATATGCCAGATACCTTATCTCAGACTCATATATCTTTTTATCAGTAATATCTGAAATATAATTTATCATCAATCTCTGTCCTTTACTATAGTCAAAAATTTTACCTTTATGAAGCATCCATTTTATTTTTCCCGACTTGGTTCTAATTTTATATTCACATTCAAAATAGTCAGCCTTTTTATGTACACTCTCTTTCAAAGCATTCATAAATTTTCCTAGATCTTCTGAACAAATAATTTTTTTTAGTTGTCCAAAAAAATTAATCTCTTCAGAAACAACATATCCTGTCATACTTTCCCATAACTTAGGAACTGCGAATTTGTTACTGCTCATATCCCATTTTACTATAATTCCATTGATATTATCCAATATGAAATTTCTCTGTTCTTCTATTGACAATTGATTCACCTACTCATGTAAAATTATTATATGAAATATTCCAATTAAGGTAATTACAGTAAAAGGAATAGGCAAATAAAACTTATATATTTTGTTATATAGTAAATACTAATATACGCTCTTATTATTCAAAAAAGTACACGCGAAAATTTAATAATCTTGTTTTTATTTTTCATAATATATCATTTTATACATAAAAATGTATTATATTTTATAGTATACACATTTTTTAATACAATTACAAGTGTATTTTACACTTGTAATTTGTTATATGTTTTATTAAAAATAGCTAAAGTCAGAATAGGTGATGCAGATGAAAATAGATTATAAAAAAATGGGAAATCGTATTAAATTAACAAGAAAGAAGAAAAAAATTACCCAGGAACAGCTAGCTGAAATGACTGGTCTTTCAAATAATTACATAAGTAATATTGAAAGGGATCGTTCTATACCAAGCATTGACACTTTACTAAAAATTTGTAATTCTCTCGGAGTAACTCCTGATTTTATACTATTAGATTCAATATATACTTCTAATGAATATTTAAAAGATGAAATAGCTAAAAAACTCAACAAATGTAATAATAAAAATATAAGACTTGTTTCAAAATTTTGTGATTTGCTTTTAGAAGAGCAGGAAGAGGAATAGTAAAGATTTTAATAAGCCACTTTAATCTTTGTGAAATGACATTTAAATCATTTAGTTATATCTGGTTTTAAGGCTCGTAAACTTCCGGTACTGCTCTTTTCATAAATACCAATGTAACTGCAAATACCACAGACATTACTACAATCAGTATATAATAGTAGGGAAATTTGTCAAGAAGAACTCCATATATCACGGAACCCAGAGGTATAGCACCTTGTCCAAATACTCCAAGTATTGAAAAAAATCTGGAACGCATTTTATTTGGCACAATTTCCTGAAGATTTGTATTCAAAGGTGTGTTCAATCCTGAATTGAAAAATCCTCCCAGGAACATTATACATGTCAAAAGCATAAATAATTTCAGGCTATGCCCTCCTAGATAATTTACAGTAATGGGAAATACAGCTACTGGAAACATAAATAAAATCATAGTCTGAAGTACAAGTGAGTTCTTCATTATAAATTTTCTGCTGAATTTCACAAGGTATGTGGCTATCAGTATATTACCTATCAGTATTCCAAATGTGAAGAATGAAATAAGATAACCGTACTGCTGTGAAGTAAATCCTATTTCCTTCTTCATAACATAGGGAAGTACTATGTCCAATAAAGGTGCCACCAGGAAATTTGTCACCATGGCAAGTGAGAATAATTGAAGCAGTGCTTTGTTTTTCTTTATAAAATAAAGTACTTCGCTGTTTTCTGTAAAAAATGATTTAAAGGTAAGTGCTTTGGATTTCCTGTCTTTATTTTCATAATTTATAAGAGTACAACTTATTCCAGATATAATAAATGATAATCCATTCAAATAAAATATCACTTTTATTCCAAAAATCCCATATATAATTCCTCCAAGAGCTGGCCCTATGATCATGGAAACCGCATCAATACCTCCCCTGGCAGCTATTCCATTCATGAGTTTATCTTCCTCCACAAGCTCTGGGAGAATTGCCGTTGAGGAAGCATTGAAAATACTGTCCATAATCGAAATAAATATCTGTACTGTAAACAAAAAAGCTAAATTCAAGCTGCCCCTCATGGCAAAATATCCTAAAAATATTACAAAACAACCCCTAGCATAGTCCGATACCATCATTACATTCTTTCTGTTTTTTCTGTCACCTAAAATCCCTGCAAAGGGCAGAGCTACAATATTAGGAATCAAATTTATTGCTGAAAAGAATCCCATCATTATTCCTGAATGGGTCACATCCAAAATATAAAGGGGTAATGCTATCTGCTGTATTCCAGTACCTGTATAAGATATAAATCTTCCAAGCATATACGATAGTAAATTTCTATTATATTTCATACTTACCTCTCCCAATTCAATTTACAGTGTTATCACAACTTCAGTACCGTCTTTTGACTTCACTTCAACAATTTTCAACCCTCTGTAATCTTTTAAAACTCCAATACATTTTGAAAGCTGTCCAAAATCAATTACATCCACATATTTTCTTTCTTTTTCAGGAACATATTTTTTTATAAAAGGCTTGTTGAATAATGACAGTCCGAATTTGACAAGTATCAACGGTAAGGGAATTACAAGCCTCTTGTTCCCGGTTCTTATATAAACTCTCATGAGCTGCACTTCCTATTCTATGCTTACCTCTACTATGTCTCCATCTGCACTTTTTACATCCACTATTTTTCCTGAAAGCCCATTGTCTATGGCTTCTGAAATAAGATTCAGATCTATATTCTCCATTCCCTCAACACTGTCACTTATGGGAATCTTGCCAACAGTTTTTAGCATTATCTTTATAAATTTTACTGGAAGTTTCACATTCACATTGTCCCCTTCATGAGAATTCACTTTTATCCTCAACATTTTTTCCATGATGTCTTCATTGGAATTTGCCGCTGTACTTTCAACAAGCTGTGCATTTTTATCTTTCAAGGATTCTATAAGCTCCTGTGCCTCATCTGCTGTGAGCTTGCTTTCTTCTACCATCTTCAATATTTTTGCTATTTCTTCATTCACCTTCTAATCCTTCCTTTCATATCGTATTTATTCGTTCATCATCTTTATAGCTTGATCCGCAGTTATTTCTCCTCTATCCAGCATATCTACTATTTTTTTCTTGTCAATCTTAGAATTCTGAGACACATTGTATCCCAGGGCCTCTATCACCTCATCCAATTTTGATCTCACTGTAGGATAGGATATACCAAGCTCCTTTTCAACATCTTTTATATTTCCTCTGTTCTTTAAAAATATTTCTATGAATCTGAGTTGATCTTTCGTAAGATATTCAAATTTAGACATTTCAAAATCATTTTCGATTACAGTGCCACATTTTGGACAATGAAGTTTTGAAATCAAAAGTTTTGCTTCACACACCGGACATTTTTCAATTACTTTATACGCCAAATAATCACCTTCTCTTTTATAAAGACAGTATATCATGAAATATTTATATATTCAATACAAATATTGATTTTTTTATTTATTACTTTTAAATATATTAATATATTTAATTTTAATATTAATTATTTTAATAGTAGTTACCAAACGGAGCATAAATAAGCACCATAAAAAAGCCCTTTATGAAATGAACTTGATCATAAAAGGCCTAAATTTTCTTATATTTTTAAAATACAACCCTAAATTGAGGATAACTTGTAATGGCGAGCTGAAGAGCTCCCATAATCATAGCAAAAATACAAAGTACTATTACAATAATTATAGCCCCCGCATCATACATCATTTTTTCTTTCTTATTTATAATATATGAGACAATAATTTCTATTCCAATTGAAATCAAGATTACTGGCCAGAAAGACATTATAAACCTATAATCTATCATTTTAAATAAGCTGCTTATCAAAAACATTGTCCCAAATATAACGAGCATGATACCTGAAGTTAATGTGCCAACTCTTCTCCCCCTAATCATCTGTATCAACCTCTTTCTTCTTCCCCATAATAAGTTTTACTCCAATAACAATTATAGCTACACCTACAATCATCTGAGGGACAATTCCTGTGAAATTACTTATGATCTCATAGATTCTCGAATCTATATAGGGCTCAATAATAGGTCTTATATTGTCCCAAATAAGGTATATCCCCATGCAAATTAGCAGTATACCAAAAAATAATCTCTGCTTTTTAAATAAACTTTTGTCCCACTCGAACAATTTATCTATGGAAAATATATAATTGTCCTCTATATGCTCAAATTCTTCCTGAGGCATACTCTGTTTGTTTATACAGTCAAAAAATGAATAGAACCATATTAGTGGAAGAATGAACAAAAGTGGTCCTATATTAAGCCAGCTAGAAAAAAATATCACAGTAAAAAATACTGCCATAATTGACAATCCCATTTTCATAAACCCCATATACATATGTCCTGCGCCAGGCAGAAAAGAAAAAACTACAGTTAAAAAATTACTTTTTTTGGATTTCATTATCGAATACCTCCATATCAATTATCTTGCTAGTGAAATTTCCAAGTTCCATATTTATGGAATTCACCACTGTAAATTCAGGTGATTTTATTTTCATTGTCTTCACTCCGGTATTTGCCATAAAATTGAGAGCACTGGAAAAGACAAATACAAGTGCTATACAGGCTGCCATTGAAACCTTAAGTGCGTAGAAGAAAAACTGCCTACTCTTTTCATGTTTTCTATTTATCTTATTTTTTATCTCCTCCTCAAACCCACCTGGTACTTTCAAAAAATCGTCTTGAGCAAAACTATCTGCCAGCTTTTCTGCACATTTCTCACAATTTCCTATATGCTCTGATAAAATAGCAAGTTCTATATCACTTAAACTTCTCTCATTAAATTTTTTTAAAGCAGAATTTTTTATGTGGCCCTTGCTATTAAACAAATCATCACTCAAATCAACTCCTCCTTCCATAAAATTTTAAGAAGTTTTTTTGATCTGTATAATCTTGTCTGAAGTGTTTTCAAATTCTCTCCCGTATCTTTCGCCATATCTGAAAGCTTTATGTCTTTACAAAAATAATTTACCGCTACGGTTTTGTAAGGTTCTTTTAATCTGCTGCACAGCTTATATATTTTTCTGTCACTGTAGTTATTCAACATATTTTCTTCAGGAGAGTTTTTCGTATCCTCTATATATTTATAATCCTCGCAAGTAAGATCCTCCATTTTTTTGACAGGACTTTTAATATAATCCCTGCATTTATTCACTGCAATTTTCGCGACCCATGCTTTGAAATTCTTTCCATCAAATTTATTTAATTTTTCATAGGCAGTTAAAAAAGTCTGCTGAGCTATATCTTCTGCATCAAAATAATTTTTTGTAAAAGAAAAACAGATGGTAATGACTAGACCTTCATATTGTTTAATATATTTTTCAAATTGATTTTCTTGAATAATCATCACCGCCTTTTTTAGCCTTACAATAATACAACGATTTATAAATAAAAAACACTTCAACAATTCAATTTTAACGTAAAATATTTTTGATAATCTATAATTTTTATAATACCCATTTTATAATTCAAGTACAAATTATAATCTTCATTTGATTAGACATCTTCTGTTTTCCAACCTACAAATAATAAGAAATTATTGCTAGCCCTTAGATTACAACGCCTCCATAAATCTTGTACTATTTATTTGTCTATAATAAAAATCGACTGGAAAAGTTTCGTTAAAATCCTTTATTTATAGTACTTCAAAGGATATAATAGAAATGTAAAATGACTATTTTACACAGGTTGAACCTTAACATGAGATGTATTTAAATTAAAGTAGATGCAGAAGAAAAAGTAAGGAAATTAGTTGAACCTTAACATGAGATGTATTTAAATGTGACAAGGATAGAAGTATAGCACCTTATGTACTTGTTGAACCTTAACATGAGATGTATTTAAATGCAATATGTATTCAGTTAAATAAAAGGGGTGGTATTTAGTTGAACCTTAACATGAGATGTATTTAAATTCACAAGGAGCACCTATACTCCCATAGCTGTTTGGTTGAACCTTAACATGAGATGTATTTAAATGTAATATCTGTATCTCCTGTAACCTTAGCAAAATAGTTGAACCTTAACATGAGATGTATTTAAATGATGTACTAGCGTCATTTATTCTAAAACTAAATTTAGTTGAACCTTAACATGAGATGTATTTAAATGAGATGAGCTTGAACAGTATGACGGCAAGGATATAAGTTGAACCTTAACATGAGATGTATTTAAATAAAAACTGACGGGGATAGATATAAGTATAAGATTGTGTTGAACCTTAACATGAGATGTATTTAAATGAGTTTAAAGGAGATATAGTAACAGAGTTTAACAAGTTGAACCTTAACATGAGATGTATTTAAATCTAGCTGACTGGTAAAAGGTTCTCTGCCGAATAATAGTTGAACCTTAACATGAGATGTATTTAAATCAGCCGTAAAAAGCCACAGATTCATAACCATATGGTTGAACCTTAACATGAGATGTATTTAAATATTTCAAATGTCTTCAGTTTTTCAGTACCCAAAAAGTTGAACCTTAACATGAGATGTATTTAAATGGATATATCAAAGTTCAGTATACAACCTTTAAACGTTGAACCTTAACATGAGATGTATTTAAATCTGGCATTATAGTAACCTAAAAGCCCAGATAGTGGATGTTGAACCTTAACATGAGATGTATTTAAATGGAATTACCATTGTTCTACAATCTTGATCCCAATCAGTTGAACCTTAACATGAGATGTATTTAAATGAGCTTTACCCTCATTCATCTTTTGTTTATCTTCCTCGTTGAACCTTAACATGAGATGTATTTAAATCTAAATTAGACAAGCTTTGTTTATCCTCATCATTTGTTGAACCTTAACATGAGATGTATTTAAATTTGCACGGTGCCATGCTCCTACTAAGTTCCTGTGGTGCTGAACCTTAACATGAGATGTATTTAAATATTTTCTCCCTCCTTCTTTGTAACTCTCATACAATCGGCTGAACCTTAACATAAGATTAGTTTAAAAAATATTTTGGAATTATATTAAATTTTATGCCGTCGACCATGAATAGAGTAAAAATTACCGGAGGTCGACGATTTTTATGTTTGCAGTTAATTAGCCGCCTGAGATTAATTTCTAAAACTTTTGTGTAAGCGATAAATTACCTGGTGTGGTGTAGGTAAAAAATAAGTGACCATTTGAAATACATCTCAAATGGTCGTAATCTATCACTTGTCATTTTTACAGGAAGACTGAACCCATGGATCCCAGGGCAGGTATTCTTCCAAGAATTCAGGATGTGCTTCAAATTGGACACCAGGCAGATTTTTAAACAGGAATTCAAGATAGCTGTATGGCTCCAATCCATTAGCTTTAGCCGTTTCAATCATGCTGTAGACTGCTGCACTTGCTTCAGCACCTCGTGGACTTCCACTAAAGAGCCAATTTTTTCTTCCTAAAGTGAAAGGCCTTATACTGTTTTCAGACAGATTGTTTGAAATAGCACAGTTGCCATCTAGAAGATAATTCATAAATCCTTCTTTATTATTTACAGCATAATCTACAGCTTTTCCAAGCTTTGATTTGGGAAGGCAGCTGTTTTTTACGGAATCAAGCCACCCCCAAAAGGCCTCAAGAATCGGTTTTTCCGTTTCAAGACGCTTTTTCTTTCGTTCATCCGGCATAAGATCTTTCATTGATCTTTCCTCTGCAAAGAGTTTGTTGCAGAAATCAATTCCTGCTGCCGGAAGTGTAGCTTCAGGGCTTTTTATGTCTTTTGGAAGTGCTTCAACAAAATATCTCCTGAGATGTGTCCAGCACAGACATCTTGTTATTCCCGGAACTTTGTTATAACCTTTATAACAGTCCGTATGGAGATATCCTCTAAAGCCTTTTAGAAATTTTTGTGGGCAGTCCCCACTTCTTGAAGGTTTGTAATCAAACAACCTTATTGGTGTCTTACTGCCTGCATATGTACTGTACAGCCACATATAGGATTCTGATGTATTTTTCCTGCCGGGTTCTTTAAGTACCTGTACAGGCGTCTCATCTGCATGTAAATATTTCTCGGCTGTGAGTTTCTTATGCATCAGGTTTGTAAGTGGCATCAGCCAGCTTTTGGATGCAACCATAATCCAGTTGCTCATAGTCGCACGGCTGAGTTTTACTCCCAATGACTTCCATTCCCTTTCCTGACGATATAGAGGAAGAGCATTTACATACTTCTCATACATGATGTGGGCAACCGTAGATGGTGAGGCCATGGAATGCTGTACTACCGGATATGGCATTGGTGATTTTTCTATATAAGGAAGTCCTTCTTTGCGGCATTTCCTGCATTCATAAGTTTCACGGTAGTAGTCTATAACACGTACCTTTGCCGGAATGAATTCTATTTCTGTACGGATAAATTCTTTTCCTATGCTTTTCAAAGGTGTCCCGCATTTTTCACAGAAACGTTCATCCTCTTCAAGGCCACAGATTACTGTATGATGTGGAATATCTTTAAGCAGTTCTGCTCTTTGACCATCAAATTTTTTACGCCTGTAGTTTGATACCTCCTGTAAATTCGGTTCCGGTGCCGAAGGGTTTCTATAAACTTCTGCCTCATTGAAAAGATTTATCTGTCCTGCAATTACAGAAGTCTTCTCACTGCTCCTGCCAAATAATTTATGTGTCAGAAATTCAACTGTCTCATGGAGAGTTTTATTCTCCTTCTCCAGCTGTGCTATGCGATTTTTAAGTTCTATAACTTCATTTTTGGTATACATAATTGAGACAGTTCCTTCACTCGTTTTTTATATCTGTTATTATACCATAAATTTCTATAAAACCGCATGATTTCAGATTTCTCTGACACTAGAGGGCAGTTTGTATATCTACTTTCTTTACAGCCTTTGGCTGATTCAGGGACAGGCCTTCCATAAGCCATCTGAATTCCCGGGGTGTTATACATTTTACTGCTTCTGCATCTTTAGGCCACTTAAAACATCCATTTTCCAACCTCTTGTATAGAAGCACAAATCCATCACCTTCCCAATATAGTGCTTTCAATCTGTCTCTCTTCCGTCCGCAGAAGAGAAACAGACTGTTCTGAAATGGATTCAGTTCAAAATTCTTCTGTACGATGGCAGCCAGTCCGTCAATTGATTTCCTCATATCTGTATGTCCGGTTGCAATATATATTTTCTCTGCCTTTGAAATATCACCCAGCATTTTGCAGCACCTTCATAACATTTTCAATTAAACTGCCTGAGGCACCGTTGTGAATTTCAAGAACTGCACGACCAAAACGGATAATAATATCAGCCTGATATGTTTCTGGAGAAACATAGGCTGCATCTGTGGAAATGACACCTGATAATTTGGAAGTATTTATGGGAACTATCTGTTCCTTTGGATTTTTGGAAGGGAGAGCTTCACAAGCAGCAGTACGTATTTTTCTCAACCAATAATAATATCTGTTGATCCTAATGTCATTTTCCGAGCACCATGATTTCACAGTCTGGCCACTGCTGCGGCATTCACGTATAATTTTAATCCACTCATTCATTCTATATTTTTGAGTTGCTTCTTGTACATCCATATAAAACCTTCCTTTTTAAAGTTTTTAAAGCTAACTTGAAAAACTTTAAAACTTATTTTAGAAGATTATCTCACATTTTTTGAACACTTTCCATCCACTTTCTTGTTTGACGCTTACACTTTTGTAGAAATATTTCTGAATATTGCATTTTTCTAGATGCTGATGTATTCTATATTTGATGGGATTTTAGACTACCTATAAGGAATTGAAACTCTTGAANTGTAGAAATATTTCTGAATATTGCATTTTTCTAGATGCTGATGTATTCTATATTTGATGGGATTTTAGACTACCTATAAGGAATTGAAACTCTTGAATAATTTTATTAATAACTTTTTCAGCAAACAGATTTTAGACTACCTATAAGGAATTGAAACCTCCACCACAGGTCATAGAACATAAACAAACTGGATGATTTTAGACTACCTATAAGGAATTGAAACCCGCGAGCCTTGTTTTTCCACTCCCTCTGGTACTGGATTTTAGACTACCTATAAGGAATTGAAACACCCTTGTATTACATCATTTAATCCGGTTATTACAGATTTTAGACTACCTATAAGGAATTGAAACTGCAAAAGGACTTAAACAAATATTCGCAATTGCACAAAGATTTTAGACTACCTATAAGGAATTGAAACTTTGCAGGTCTTCAAGCTGTTCGTATCTGCTATTCGATTTTAGACTACCTATAAGGAATTGAAACCTATCTGCAAGCTGACCGCATATATGCCACTATCCAAGATTTTAGACTACCTATGAGGAATTGAAACTCATATATTGAGGGAATGAGTATTTTTGTAGTCATTATTACATTGCTTTTTTACAACTGTGAACTACCACCACTTATAGAAGTGAATGGCTTCTTAGTCAATATTCCTAATGGAACAAGTTTACCTAAACTCTAAAGGTCGAACCAACCTCAGTGTATTACCAAAATTATATGG